>CBIMJO010000568.1:0-6538 GCA_966244135.1 uncultured Actinocrispum sp.
TGCCCGAGTCCCGGGCGCCCAGGGCGCGCCGGTTCGACCCGGTCGGCCAGCTCCTGATGATCCTGGTGCTGGGTAGCGTCGTCTACGCGATCATCGAGTCCGACCGGCGTGGTTGGGGCTCGCCGCTGATCGTCGTGTTGCTCGCGGTGGCCGTGGTTTCCGCGGTGGGCATCATCGGCTACGAGCGGCGCCGCGTCGACCCGCTGCTGGAACTGCGCCTGTTCCGCAGCGTGCCGTTCAGCTCGGCCATCCTGATGGCGCTGTTCGCCCTGTGCGCGTTCGGTGCGTTCCTGTTCGTCACCCAGCTCTACCTGCAGGACGTCCGCGGCGCCTACTTCTGCCACCCGATCGTGCCCGGCCTGGTCGAGGCGACCGCGATCTTCGCGCAGGCGGCCACCGAGGCGGGCGTCTCCTCTGTGGTGAACATGTCCCAGATCTCCGCCCGCCGCGAAGCGGTCAGCGACGCCGCCCGCAACCACTGGCTGTGCGAGCGGCTGTTGGACCGGACGAACCTGATCACCACGCACATCCGGCCGACCTTCTTCGCCGAGTGGGTCACGCTGTGGTGGCAGAAGCGCGACGGCGAAGGTCATCTCCGCCTGCCGTTCGGCGCGGGCCGGCATGCCCCGATCGCCGCGGCCGACCAGTCACGGGTGATCGCGGCCCTGCTGCTCGATCCCGAGCCGCACGACCACGCCAGTTACTCGTTGCACGGCCCGGTCGAGATGAACCACTGCGACATCGCCCAGGCCATGTCGGCCACCCTCGGCATCCCGGTGCACTACGACCCGGTGACGCTGGAGGAGTTCGCCGACGCCATGGCCAGCCTGGGGATGTCCGCGCACCTCATCCAGCACTTGACCAACGTCGCCATCGATTACCACAACGGTGTGTTCGCAGGCACCAACGACAGTGTCGAGCGGATCACCGGGCAGGCGCCGCTGTCCGTCGAACAGTTCGTCATGGAGAACAAGACCGACTTCGACACCAACGGCCCGTACGCCTTCTGACAAAAGTCATTCGCCCAGCCGGATTCCGTTTGTCCACAAGCGAGTCAGCGTGGCGATGGCTGTGTCGCGGTCGTGCGGCTGGGCATAGTTGATCCACACCCGGGCGGCCTGGCCGACCATCGCGGCCAAGGCGTCGCCGGTGTGCACCGGGTCCAGGTGGGGGTCGGCGATGCCGGCGGCCTGCCAGCGGCGCAGGCTGCGGGTGATCCGGTCGGCGAACTGCCGGTGCAGGTCCGTGCGCAGCGGCAGCAGCCCCGGATGCGTCCCGATCGCCTCGTCCAGGCGCTGCACCAGGATCGCGAACCGGGCGTACCGGTCGATGTAGCGCTGGATGGACTCGGCGATCCGTTCCCGCGCGTGCTCCGCCAGGTGTTCGGAGGACGACGGCGTGCCCGGCTGGAGGTCGCGAAGATCCTCGGCCGCCAGCCGGAGCACCTCGGTGAATATGTCCAATTTGGACTGAAAATAGGTGTAGAACGAGCCGACCGAGACATCTGCCTGCTCAGCGATGTCACCGATCCGCGCGGCGTGGTAACCATCGCGCTCGATGCAGGCCCGTGCCGCCGTCAGCAGGGCGGTGCGGGTGCGCAGTGCGCGTCCGGCCGGCTCGGCGGCGGGCGGGTCGCATCCGGTCACCGTCCGGTACGCCTGCTCCTTCGACCCGAAGCGGGCGTAGAACGCCGACAAGGACACGCCCGCCGCGCCGGCGATCGCCTTGATGTGCGTGCCTGTGTAACCGTTGGCCGCGAACAGGTCCCGGGCCGCGGTGGCCAGCGGATCGGTGCTCATCGAAGCGGCGGGCCCCACACGGTGTCGTGGCGCAGCTGGTCCTTGCGCAGCTTTCCCGCGGCGGTCCGGGGCAGCAGACCGTCCACAATGGTCACATATTGGGGCAGCTTGAAGTCGGCGAGGCGGGTGCTCGCGTGCGCGATGATCTTGTCCAGGTCGAGGCCGTCGCCGACCAGGACGGCGCCGACCTTCTCGCCCATCACCTCGTCGGGCACGCCGATGACGGCGACCTCGGCCACACCCGGGGCGTCGGACAGCACGTCCTCGACCTCCACACTGGACACGTTCTCGCCACCGCGGTTGATGATGTCCTTGGCGCGGTCGACGATGGCGATCCGTCCGGCGGCGTCAACCCGGACGATGTCGCCGGTGTGCAGCCAGTCGTCGGTGATCGTGGCTGCCGTCGCGTCGGGCCGGTTCCAGTACCCGGCGGTGACATTCGGGCCGCGTGCGAGCAGTTCGCCGTGATCCGGTCCGTCCAATGGCTCGATGGCCAGATCCACCACGGGCACCGCGTATCCGACCGAATCGGCATGCTCGGCCGCATCCTCGTGCGGCAGCACGGTGAGCAGCGATGCGGTCTCGGTCATGCCGTACCCGTTGAACACCCGTGCCTGCGGGAACGCCTCTTGCAGCTTGCGAACCAGCGATGTGGCGATCGGCGCCCCGCCGTACCCGACCCACCGCACCGCCGAGATGTCCGCGCCGTCCAGGCTGGAGTTCCGCAGCAGCAACGCGTACACGGCCGGAACCGTGACCAGGAAGGAGATCCGTTCGCCACCGACCACCTCGGCCAGCTTCGCCAGGTCCAAAGCGGGCATGATCACCGCGGTGCCGCCGACATAAGCGGCGACGAGCAGCTGCGAGTTGCAGCCAGTGACATGGAACAGCGGCACCGAGATGAGTGTCCGCATGGCCGCACCGGCATCCCGGCCGATCCCCATGCAGCGGATCATGTTCTCGGCGTTGCTCAGGAACGCGTGATGAGTGGTCGGCACGCCTTTCGGCCGGCCGGTCGTGCCCGACGTGTAGAACAGCGCGGCGAGGTCGTCCGGACCGGCGTCGGCCACGAACGGTTCGCCGTCCGGCAGGGGAGTGGTGGCGTCCAGGTCGACCGACACGCCCGCGTCGCCGAGCACGAACTCCACCTCGGGTGCTGTGAGCCGGGTGTTGACGGCCACCGGAACCCCACCGGCCATCACCGTTCCCCAGAACGCCAATACCCACGTGACGCCCGCGGGATATCGCAGCGCTACACGGTCGCCAGGTTGCAGGCCGCCGGCGTGCAGACCACCCGCGACCCGCGCGGCCTGATCGAATAGTTCCCGGTAGGTCACCCGGGCGCCGCCGATCTCGACGACCGCCTCGGCGTCTGGAGTGGCCTCGGCGTGCCCGCGCAGCAAAGCGACCAGCGACGGCGGCAGGTCATCGTAGTGCGCCACACCGTGCTCATCGCGGCTGATTCCGTTGGTGGAGAAGGGGTTCTCGGCGGTCCGCGGCACAATCTGGATCATGGTCAGCCCGCCGGGGTGAAGTAGCGGCGTGGGTTGTCCACGAGCATGGTGGTGATCTGCTCCTCGGTGACACCCGCCTCGCGCAGCGCCGGCAGCACGTCGTCCTGGATGTGCGTGTAGACCCAGTTCGGCGCGATCTGCTCCCGCACACCCGGCGGCACCCAGTCGATGTGGCAGGACGCGTCCTGCGAGAGGACCAGGCGGTCGGTGTAGCCCTCCGCGGCGAGCTTGGCGACCGTGGCGACGCGCTGGTCACCGGGCAGGTACACATCCAGCCCGAACCGGTCCATGCCCAGGTAGGAGCCGTTGTCCAGGAGGCGGCGCAGGTAGTCCAGGTCGGCGGTGTCGCCGCTGTGGCCCATCACCACCTGGGTGAGGTCGACGCCCTCGCGGCGCAGGATGTCCTGCGCGATCAGGCCGGTCTCGTGGCCGGGGCTGGTGTGCACGGTGATCGGCACGCCGGTGCGCTTGTGGGCCTCGGCGACCGCGACCATCACCCGCTCGACCCCCGGGGTGAGCTGCTCCTCGATGGCGCACTTCAGGAACGCGGCCTTGATCGGCGTGCCGGCGATGCCCTCGGTGATGTCCTTGACGAACAGGTCGATCATCATGTCCGGCCCGTCGAACATCGTGCCGGGACCGTGCAGGCGGAAGAAGAACGGCACGTCGCCGTAGGTGTAGAGCCCGGTGGCGGGCACGATGTTGAGGTCCACCTGGGCGTTGACCTTGGCCACCAGCTCGATGTCCCGGCCCAGCCCCAGCACCGTCGGATCGACGATGGTGTCCGCCCCGCGATCCTTGAGCTCGCGCAGCCGCGCGACCGCATCGGCGACGCGCTGCTCCTCGTCCCACAGCTCCGGGTAGTTCCGCAGGATCTCCGTGCTGAGCACGAACACGTGCTCGTGCATCAGCACGGTTCCCATGGCCTCGACCGGGATCGGCCCTCGAACGGTCTGCACCTGCGCCACCAGCAACCTCCTCGCCATTGACGGGTCGCCCAACGCGCAGAACCGTAACCGAACCTGAGTTCAGCTTCAATAATGCCGGCAGGGATCGGCCGTTCCGGAGATCAGCTCAGGAAGGCCGCGACCTCGTTCGCGAAATCCGTGGGGTGCTGGAAGAGGAATCCGTGCCCGGCGTCGCTGTAGAGGACCACTTTGGCGTGCGGTAACCGTAGCGACATGGCGTAGGTGTTGTAGGCGTGGACCATCACGTCGTGGGCGCCGTTCGAGACGAGCACAGGCATGGTCAGTTCGCCGAGCCGCTCCCACGCCGTGTCGTCACCACCCGCCCAGCCCAGGATGGCGCCGAGCTGAGTGCGCCCGCCTTCCTCGGAGACAGCGGCTTGTGAGGCGAGCAGACGGGTGTCGAGCCGCCGCAACGAGGCGATACCGGCCCGGCGCGCCTGCGGGGTCTCCGGGAAGAACAGATACAAGAAATCCTCGTCGCCGTTGACCGGCTTGGGCATGACCTCCAATGTCCGCGCGGGCGCGCCGGGCGCGTCCGGCACCTTGCCGGGGCCGCTGCCCGCGACGATCAACCGCCGCACGAGCCCGGGCCGCGCCAGGGCGGCCATCTGCACCACGAAGCCGCCCATCGACCAGCCCATCAGGTCGATGGTGGTCAGGCCGAGGGCGTCGACGAACTCGAGGACCCCGTCGGCCATCCCGGCGACCGTCCCGGGCACGACGCCGGAGGAGAACCCGACTCCCGCGTTGTCGAACACGATCACTTCGCGGTCCGCCGACAGCGCGTCGAGAAAGGCCGGGTCCCAGTGGTCGATCGTGCCGCGGAAACGCATGCACAGCACCAAAGGCGTGCCCCCGGACGGGCCAAGGCGGCGGTAGGCGAACCTGGTCGTGGCGCCTTGGACGTATTCGGTCTGGACCACGTCCGCGCGGTGGTCAGCCATGGGTGTTCCCCTGCCGCAGGGCTTCACTGTTCGCGGTGAGGTCGCGGAACAAGGCCAGTTCCAGGCGCTTGGCCTCGTCGAACGTCATCCGGCCGCCTTGGACGATGGACATCTTGGCCGAGCTCAACGCTTTCGCGGGTGCCGCCGCCACCGTCTGGCTCCAGCGCAGGACGTTGCCGAGGAAGTCGTCCGCGGGCAACCGCAGCGTGAGCCACCCGGCCCGCAATGCCTCCTCGGCTGCGAACGGGCGGCCGGTCAGGATGGCCTCGGCGGCCAGGCCGGGGCCGACCAGGCGCGGCAGCCGCACACTGCCACCACCACCGGGAATGATCCCGACGGTGATCTCGGGCTGTTCCAGCCCGGCGCGTTCGGAGCCGATCCGGACGGTGCAGGCCAGCGCCAGCTCGTTGCCGCCGCCGGACGCCAGCCCGTCGATGGCCGCGACGGTCGGCTGCGGGATCTCCTCCAGCAGCCGCAGCGCCCGGCTCCACGAGCCCAGCTCCGCCGGCGTGGCCAGGCCGTCGCCCGCCTTGACCAGGTCGGTCACGTCCGCGTGGTTGATGAAGTACCCGTCGGTCCGGCTGGCCAGCACTACCAGTTTGACGTCTTCCGGGTCGGCGGCGCAGGACTCCAGCAGGTCGCCGAGCTGCAGGAGGGCCGCGAAGTCGATGAAGTTCTCCGGCGGCCGGCTGAAGGTCAGCACCGCCACCGCGCCGTGCGTCTCAAGGCTCCACGCGCTCATGGCTGTCCGTTTCTCTCGCAAATGATCACGAGCGACGCTAAGGGCGCGACCAGGCCGCGCGGACCACGTGAACCACGTAGTCAGTCCAGCGCGCGCCCGGCGAGCTGGCGGCGGGAGGTCAGGCCGAGCTTCTGGAACACCTTGCGCAGGTGGTAGTCGACCGTGTTCGGGCTGAGGAACAGGCGGGCGCCGATCTCCCGGTTGGTCGCGCCTTCGGCGGCCAGCAAGGCGATCCGGCGTTCCTGCGAGTGAGCGCCATCGCCGGGCGCGGTGCCGGTTCCGCGGTCGCGATCCCGGCGGCGGCCAGTTCGGCGCGGGCTCTCGCGGCGAACGCGGCGGCGCCGATCCGGGTGAACTGCTCGTGGGCCGCGCGGAGCTGGACGCCTGCCGCCTGCCGGTGCCGTCGGCGCCGCAACCATTCCCCATGCACCAGTTGGGTGCGCGCCATCTGCAGCGGGTTGCCGGCCTGTTCGAACTGCTTGGCCGACAAGGCGAACTGCTGCGCGGCCTCGTCGCCGTCCTCGATCAGGGCCTGGCAGCGGCTGACCAGGCCAAGGGCCAGTGGCGAGGG
>CBIMJO010000569.1:0-6530 GCA_966244135.1 uncultured Actinocrispum sp.
CAGCCACCTCACCACACAGCCAGGAGGACTCGCGGGTTATTCAGCACACTCCTAGAACAGCCCGCTAGAACAACATGGTCTGCGGGTCGACGTCGCCGGTGAGCATTCCGTTGGCCCGCATCAGGTCCACCACCTTGCGCAGCCGGGCCACGTCGATGCTGTTGGGGTACGAGCCGAAGTGCAGCACCGCCGCGATCGACTTGTCCACCTTGGCGTAGTCGGTGATCACCGCCTCGACCTCGCTGCGGGTCGAGGCGTCGCGTTGCGCCTTGGTCAGCGCGCGGCGGAACGCGTCCAGCACGATCGGGTTCTCCCGGGCGAACTTGGCGCTGGTGGCGTAGCCGCCGATGGGCAGGTCCTCGGCCTGGCCGGCCATCGTGTCCAGCACGGTGACCGCGCCGATCTGCTGGGCCGCACGGGTGATGAACGGCTCGACCACCAGCGCCGCGTCGATGTCCTTGCGCTGCAAGGCCGCCTGCATGTCCGGGAAGGCCATCTCGGTGAACTGCACGCCGGCGGGGTCCGCGTTCTGCGCCTTCATCGCCGCCCGCACCGCCAGCTCGGCGACGTTCCCGCGGGTGTTCACGGCGATCTTCTTGCCGGCCAGGTCGGCCGCGGTGTGCAGCGGGGTGTCCGGCGGCGCCAGCACCAGGAACATCCCCGGTTTGCCGCGGTACCCGTCCGCCACGAACTTCAGGTCCGCCGCGCCCTTGGCCTGCGCGGCGAGGAAGGAAACCCAGTTACCGAACGTCACGTCCAGCTCGCCGTTGACCAGCAGCGGGACACCGGCGGCGCCGCCCTGGATCTGTTTGAGCTCGACGTCCACGCCTTCGTCCTTGAAGTACCCCTTGCGTAAGGCGATGTACACCGGGGCGGCGTCGACGATCGGGATGACACCCAGGCGGATCTTGGCGTTGGCCGGACCGGACGGCGGCGTGTCGGTGGTGTTGCCCGACAGCAGGCCACACCCAGGAACAGTCATGAGCAGCGCGGCAACGACCGAGCTGGCAAAAGCGCGGCGGGAACGCATGCGCACAGAATGGCACGCCCGCGCTCATCCGCATACACCGGTACGTTCCGGTCCAAATGGGACGCTGTGGCCTGTCTCGGGAGGCCACTAGCTGCATTTGGTCCCGTCGGTGGGTTGTTTGAGGTCGATGAGGTAGGCGTCGACGAGTTTGTCCACGCACAGGATGTTCTGCAGGTATGCGGTGTGGCGGGTGCCTTCGACGGTGAGCAGGCCGGCGCCCAGCGACTTGGCCAGGTTCACGCCCGCCTGGTACGGAGTGGCCGGGTCATTGGTGGTCGAGATCACCAGGAGCTTGGGCAGGCCCGCGGTCTTCGGTTCGTGCGGCGCCCCCGTGTTCGGGACCGGCCAGAACGCGCAGGTGTCCAGCGCCGGCTGGAAGTCCTCCTCGTCCTCCACCGGGCTGGGCGGGGCGGCCGCCTTGACCCGGCGCGTCTCGTCCTCGACGACGGCCCGGTCCTTCACCGGGGGCTCGTCCACGCAATGGATCGCGGTGAACGCGTCCATCACGCCGGTGTAACGGCCGCTGTCGTCACGCCCCTGGTAGAAGTCGGAGAACCGGAGCAACAGGCCGCCCTTGCCCTTGGCGAGATCTTGCAACCCCTGGGTCAGCGGATCCCACAGCTGGTCGCTGTAGAGTCCCTGCGCCACCGCGATGGTCGCGTCCGAATAGGACATCTGCCGGTCGCCGACCGCGAGTGGCTGCTTCTTCAACGGTTCCAGCATCTTGTCCAGCTGGGCCTCGGCCTGCGCCGGGTCGGTGCCCAGCGGGCAGGTCTGCTTCTGCGCGCAGGACTTGGCGTACTCGTCGAACGCCTTCTTGAACCCGTTGATCTGCCCGACTTTTTCGGTCACTCGATCGGAATTCGCTTCCACGGCACCGTCGAGCACCATCGCCCGCACGTTGCCCGGGAACGCCTCGGCGTAGGCGGTTCCGATCCGCGTGCCGTAGGAGTACCCCAGGTAGGTCAGTTTCTGCTCGCCCAGCACCGAACGCAGCACGTCCATGTCCCGCGCGACATCCCGCGTGCCGACGTTCGCGAGCAGGTCCTTGCCGGTCGCGGCCACGCACTTGCCGGCGAACTCCTGGTTCTTCTTCTCGATCCGGGCCACCGCGTCCGCGCCCTCGATCGGCGGCTCCAGCCGTTCGGCGTCCTTCTCCTTGTCGGACAAGCACTTCACCCGGGGTGTGCTGGCACCGACACCGCGCGGGTCGAATCCGACCAGATCGAACCGCTTGCCCAGGTCGCCGGTCCAGTCGTCCTTGGCGATGCTCGCCGCGGCGGTCATCCCGGACTCGCCGGGCCCGCCCGGGTTGAGCACGACGGCGCCGATCCGGTCCGCCTGCGAGGTCGCCTTCTTGCGCAACAGGCCCAGCTGAGCCGTCTTGCCCTGCGGCTGCGTGTAGTCGATCGGCACCGTCATCTGGGCGCAGTCGAGGTCGCGTTCGCCGTACAGCTGCGTGCTGATCTCGTCCTCGGCGAACCGCGAACACGAGCCCCACGACAGGGGCTGGCCGTAGAACCGTTCCAGCCCAGGCGGAACCGGGCCGGCCGGGCCGGCTTTGGTCAGCTGCAAGGCGACCGGCGTCCCGGACACGACGCTGGAGCACGCGCTGACCAGCGCGGTGAGGACCCCCAGCGCTCCCAGTCCCCAAGAGCGGCGCATGTGTACACGATCGGTCGACAACATAGCGTCGTTACCTAACTACGAACAGCGTTGGCCGCTGGGCGGGGGCGTGAGGTTCACTAGATAGTTCACACCTGCGTCGTCCACACAGGCGTGCCCTTGCAGGAACGCCGTGTGCTGGGTCGCCTCGTAGGTCAGCAGCGCACCGTTGAGGGCTTTGGCCAGGTTCACGCCCGCCTGGTACGGCGTCGCGGGGTCCCCGGTCGTCGAGATCACCAGAATGGGCGGCAGGCCGGGCACGTTCGGCAGATGGGGCGACCCCGTGTTGGGCACCGGCCAGAACGCGCACGCGTCCAGCGCCGGACTGGCCGGGTGGCCGTCGTCGAGGAATGGCGCGACCTCCTTGTACCGCCGTTGGGCCTCCAGGATCAGGCTCTTGTCCGTCACGCGCGGGTCGTCCACGCAGCGCACGGCGGTGAACGCGTCCTGGGTCGTCGAGTAGTGGCCGTTCGAGTCGCGCTCAAAGTATGTGTCCGCCAACAGCATCAAGGTGTTGCCGCGCTGACGCTTCAGCTCCGCCAGGCCGTTGTTCAGCGGCTCCCACAGGTCCGCGGCGTACAGGGCCTGGATCACGCCGGTGGTCGCGTCCGAGTAGGACAGCTTGCGGCCGTTGCCGATGTCCAGCGGACGCTCGCCGAGCGGACGGAGCAGGCCGAGGTAGTTCGGCAGGACCTTGCCGGAGTCCTGGCCCAGCGCGCAGTCCTGCCGTTTGACGCACCACGCGCTGAACGCGTCGAAGGCCTTCTGGAAGCCCTCGCCCTGCGCGACGAGTTCGTCGACGACGTTCTGGTTCGGGTCGAGGGCGCCGTCGAGCACCAGCGCTCTAACGTTGTTAGGGAACGTCTCGGCGTAGGTCGTGCCGATCCGGGTGCCGTACGAGATGCCGAGGTACGTCAGTTTGTCGTCGCCCAGGGCCGACCGCATGACGTCCAGGTCCCTGGCAACGTCCCGGCTGCCCATGTTCGCGAGCATGTCCGCGCCGTCGCCGGTGCGCTGCACGCATTTGCCCACGTAGTCCTTCTGCTCGGCCTCGACCTTGACCACCCCGGCCGGCGACGAGTCCAGTTCGTCGTCGTCGGCGCGCTCGGTGTCCCGTTCCTGGTCGGACAGGCAGCGGATGGCCGGTTCGCTCGAGGCGACCCCGCGCGGGTCGAACCCGACGAAGTCGAACCGCTTGCCCAGGTCGGAGTCCTTGGCCTGGCCGGCCAGCCGCAGCGCGGGCGCCAGGCCGGAGACGCCCGGGCCGCCGGGGTTGATCACCAGCGAGCCGATCCGTCGCTGTGGGTCACCGGCGGGCATCCGCAGCAGCCCGAGGGTGATCGTCCGCCCGCCGGGGTCGGCGTAACTCAACGGCACTGTCAGACGTGCGCATCTTGCGGTGCGCGATTTCAATGTGCTCTGGTCGTCCGAAGTTCGGGCAAATCCGGCACAGTCACCCCAGGTGAGCGGTTGCCCGTAGAACCGTTCCAGTCCAGCCGGTACCGTCCCCGTCGGCCCCCGTTGTTCCGTCGTCGGCGGGACTGCGGGCGCGCCGGTGGAGGACGTGCAGGCCGCGCATGCTGCGACCAGCGCGAATGCGAGGGAAAATCGCCGGGTACGGCCGAACGGGGTCACGTCTCGATACTGCCATCGAGCGAAAACCGGGCCGGGGCGGAACTCGATATCGACACCGTCGCGTTAAGGCTGTGTCTGTCCGTGCTGTTGGAGGTGCCGCGTGGCCACGATGCTCACCCGGGTCCGCAACCGGTTGCGCCGGTTGATGGAACGACCCGCTTCGGTGGAGCTCACCAAGTACGAGGCCTTGCTGCCCAAGATCGAGGACCGTGAGTCCGAGGTCGCGCAACTGAGCGACGAGGAGCTGACCGAACGGGTCGGCAAGCTGCGGGCGGACCGTGACTTCGGTGACGACGAGCTGGTCGAGTACTGCGCGCTGGCCCGAGAGGCCGCCAAGCGCGCGCTGAACGAGCGTCCGTACGACGTGCAGCTACTGGGCGTGATGGGCATGCTCGCCGGGCATGTCGTGCAGATGGCCACCGGCGAGGGCAAGACCCTGGCCGGTGCGCTGGCCGCGGGCGGGTTCGCCGTGCGCGGCAAGCAGGTGCACGTCATCTCGGTGAACGACTACCTGGCCAAACGAGACGCCGAGTGGATGCAGCCGGTCTACGACCTGCTGGGCGTCACCGTCGGGTACGTCGGCGAGCGGATCACCGCCGAGCACCGGCGGGCCGCCTACGAGGCCGAGGTCTGCTACGGCTCGGTCAGCGAGATCGGTTTCGACCTGCTGCGCGACCGGCTGGCGACCGACCCCGCCCAGGAGGTCCAGCGCCCGCACAACGTGCAGGTGGCGCTGATCGACGAGGCCGACTCGGTGCTGGTCGACGAGGCCAAGGTGCCACTGGTGATGGCCGGCACCGCCGAGGGCGTCGAGCGGGACGCGGACATGGCCGAGATCGTCCGGCGGCTGCGCTCGGGCATCCACTACGAGGAGGACGAGGACGGCCGCAACGCCTGGCTGACCCCGTCCGGCGCCAAGGCGGTCGAGAAGGCCCTGGGCGGAGTGGACCTGTATGCCGAGGACAGCGCGTACCTGGCCGCGGTGAACGTCGCGCTGCACGCGCACGCGCTGCTGGAGCGGGACGTCGACTACATCGTGCGGGACAACAAGGTCCAGCTGATCAACACCTCCCGCGGCCGGATCGCCGCGCTGCAGCGGTGGCCTGATGGCCTGCAGGCCGCTGTCGAGGCCAAGGAGGCCGTCGCGGCCACCGAGAGCGGCGAGGTCCTGGACAACATCACGGTGCAGGCGCTGATCGCGCGCTACCCGCGGGTGGCCGGCATGACCGGTACCGCGGTCGCGGTCGCCGAGCAGCTGCGCGAGTTCTACAAGCTCGAGGTCGCCGTGATCGCGCCGAACAAGCCGTGCGTGCGCGAGGACGAGCTGATCCGGTTGTACACGACCGAGGAGGCCAAGGAAGACGCGCTGATCAAGGAGATCATCGACGCGCACGAGAAGGGCCGGCCGATCCTGGTCGGCACCCTGGACGTGGCCGAGTCCGAGCGGATCGCCAAGCGGCTGGGCGAGAAGGGCCTGGACTGCGTGGTGCTCAACGCCAAGAACGACGCCGAGGAGGCCGCGATCGTGGCCGAGGCCGGCGCGTACGGCGCGATCACCGTGTCGACTCAGATGGCCGGCCGCGGCACCGACATCCGGCTCGGCGGGCACGACGAGGCCGACCACGACAAGGTCGCCGAGCTGGGCGGGTTGTACGTGATCGGCACCGGGCACTACCCGTCCTCCCGGCTGGACGACCAGCTGCGGGGCCGCGCGGGCCGCCAGGGCGACCCGGGCGGGTCGGTGTTCTTCTCCAGCCTGGAGGACGAGCAGCTGATCCAGTACGCCCCCGAGGTCCAGCTGCACGTGCTCAAGGAGCCGCCCGGCGAGGACGGCCTGGTCAAGGACAAGACCGCGCGGGCGTTCGTGGTGCACGCGCAGAAGGTCGCCGAGGGCGTCGAACTGGAGATCCACCGCAACACCTGGCGCTACACCCGGCTGACCGAGCAGCAGCGGGACATCATCATGGAGCACCGCGACCGGATCCTGAACTCCGACGTCGCGGACAAGCTGTTCGTCAAGCACTCCGAGAAGCGGCACAAGGAGCTGGTCGAGCAGTACGGCGAGGAGCTGGTGGCCAACGCGGCTCGGCAGATCCTGCTGTACCACCTGGACCGCCGCTGGGTCGACCACCTCGGGTTCACCGCGGACGTCCGGGAGACCGTGCACCTGCGGGCGCTGGCCAAGGAGACGCCGATCGAC
>CBIMJO010000570.1:0-6525 GCA_966244135.1 uncultured Actinocrispum sp.
ATGCGGGCAGGCTTTGTCATGCGGGAACCTCAGAAGGGCGTCCGGAATTATAGCCCGAATTTCGCCGTCACGGCATGGGGAATTTGGCGAAGCCGCGCTCGGTGATGCGTTCCAGGTGCGCCTGGTAGGCGACGTAGGCGTCGTCGCCGGGCAGAACACGGCCGAAGACGCCGGGGGTGCTGGTCAGCCGTTCTTCGATGGGCACGGTGTCGTCCTCACTAGGAAGTCGTTGAGCAGCTGGGCCTGTCGCTCGGGTGGGAACCGGGCGGTGTCGAACAGGGCCTGGACGACCAGGCCGTGCGTGAAGGCGGCGCAGGTGGTGACGAGGGTGTCGACGTCGCCGGTCATCTGTCCGAGTCGCACCGCGGCTTCGACATGGACGCGCAGTTTGCCGCGCCAGCGCTCGTATCGGGCGGTCTCGCTCGCGCCGAGTTCCGGGTCGCCGATGGCCGCGTCCCAGAAGCTCACCCAGACCCGGTTCATCGCGAACGACCCGGGTGTCATCGGCAGCACGTCGAGCAGCGCCAACCGCAACGCGGGCAGGCCCTCCTCGGTGACGTCCCGCTGAAGCCGCGCCAGGGTGCGTTCCTCGGCGATGCCGTGCGCGTACCGCACAAGCGCCTTCTTGGTCGGGAAGTAGTGCGTCAGCAGGCCGGTGGACACGCCCATCTCGGCCGCGACGGCCCGCAGCGTGAGCTGGCCGAAGCCGTGCGCCGCCAGCACGCGCCAGACCGCCTCGGAGACGTCCCGGCGCCGGGCCTCGTGGTCGCCGCGAGGGGGTGCCATGTGGGTAGAGTACATAACAAACGTTTGGTACGGAGGTTCGGATGCTGACACACCACCTCGCCGAGGGGGCCGAGCTGCGGGCGCTGGAGCCGTGGAACGCGGGCGAGTTCGCCGGGCACGTCGAGCGCGCCCGGGACCACCTCAGGCCGTGGATC
This sequence comes from uncultured Actinocrispum sp., assembly GCA_966244135.1. Classification (GTDB taxonomy): domain Bacteria; phylum Actinomycetota; class Actinomycetes; order Mycobacteriales; family Pseudonocardiaceae; genus Kibdelosporangium. The sequence goes on from CBIMJO010000570.1 coordinate 942, forward strand.
CCCTGGGGCACAACGATCATCGACGAGGAGACCGCGCGGGAGTTCCTGCAGTCCTTCGCCGACGACCAGGCGAAGGGCGGCCGCCGGATCTACGGCATCTGGCTGGACGGCACCCTGGTCGGCGGAACGCTGTTCCGGACGTTCGACGCCCGCACCGGCGTGTGCGAGGTCGGGGTCTGGCTGGAGCCGTCCGCCACCGGGCGCGGCCTGGTCACCACGGCTGTGCGCGGGATGATCGAGTGGGCGGTATGCGCACGCGGCATGTCGCGGGTGGAGTGGTACTGCAACGCCGACAACAAGCCCAGTATCGCTGCGGCACAACGACTAGGCCTGACCTGCGAAGGCGTGCTGCGGGAGCTGGGAACGCTGCACGGCACCCGCTACGACGTCCAGGTGTGGTCGATCCTCGCTGCCGAATGGCGTAGCCGAACCTAGAATCGGTTCTGTGACGGGAAAGGGTGACCTGATCGGCGGGCGGTACCGGCTGGCCGGCCGGATCGGCCGGGGTGCGATGGGCGTGGTCTGGCAGGCGCGCGACGAGCGACTGGACCGGATCGTCGCGGTGAAGCTGTTGTCGTTCGAGGCGGTGTTCAACGGCAGCGACGGTGGTGACCTTGAGCAACGGGTCATGCGCGAGGCGCAGCTGGCCGCGAAGCTCCAGCACCCCAATGCGATCGCCATCCACGACGTGGTCGAGCACGAGGACCACCCGTGCCTGGTGATGGAGTACCTGCCGTCGCAGAGCCTGTCCGAGGTGATCGCCGAGCGCGGGGCGCTGCCGTCCGACGAGGTGGCCCGGATCGGCGCCCAGGTGGCCGCCGCGCTCGCGGCCGCGCACGACGCGGGCATCGTGCACCGGGATGTCAAGCCGGACAACGTGTTGCTGGCGCCGGACGGCACGGTGAAGATCACCGACTTCGGCATCTCCAAGGCGATCGGCGACGCGTCGGTGACCAAGACCGGCATCATCGCCGGCACCCCCGCCTACCTCGCGCCGGAGGTCGCCGCCGGTGGCACGGCGGGGTTCCCGTCGGACGTGTTCTCGCTCGGGTCCACTTTGTACGCCGCGACCGAGGGCATCCCGCCGTTCGGGATGGACGAGAACACCATCGCGATGCTGCTCAGGGTGTCCAAAGGGGACGTCAACCAGCCGCGCCGGTCGGGTTCGCTGGGGCCGTTGCTGATGTGGCTGTTGCGGTCCGACCCGAGCGAACGCCCGACCATGCGCCAGGCCCAGGACCACCTCGCGAACGGCAAGCCGCCACCCGTGTTCGCGCCCCGCACCGACACCAAAGCCCTGCCGCCGCAGGACCTTCCCCGCAGGAAAAGGACGCGTCTGCTGGCCGCCGCGGCAGCGATCGCGTTGGTCGGCGCCGGTGTCACGGTAGGAATTCTCGTCCGCGGCGCTCCCCCGCAGCAGCAAGCCGACCAGCCCGGCTTCCTGGCCCCGGCCACCACGACCACCACGACACCCGTCTCCGTGGGCTGCGAGGCCACGTACGAGATCAAGACGTCCTGGCCGGACGGCTACGAAGCCCTGGTGACCGTGAAGAACAGCGCCACCAAGCCGTTGAGGGGCTGGACGGTCAGCTGGACGTTCCCCGGCGGCCAGAGCATGAAACAGATCTGGAACGGCACCTACAGCCAGGACGGCGCGACCACCAAGGTCGAACCCGCCGCCTGGAACAGCGCCGTCGACCGCACCACGACCTTCGGCTTCCTCGCCAGCACCAAGGGCCCCAACCCCGAGACCCCCACGGTCGCCTGTACCTCGCCCTAGGAGATCTTCGCCTTGGCAGTGCTGCGGATGCGGCGGGTCTTGCCGCTCTCGGCGAGCAACGTCAACGCCTCGGGACAGTTGGTGTGCGTGGTGACCAGGCGTTGTAGGTAGTCAGAGGCGCCGAGGAGGGCGGCCGGACTCCACGGGTCGGTACGGGTGATGGCGCGCAGCAAGGTCCATTCCTGCAGGCGTTGGCTGAGGAACGGGTGGCCGTCGACGACGGGCGCCACCCGGGCGGCCCACTCGACGAAGCCCGGGGCGCGCAACAACGCGGTGGCCCGGCGTTCGATGTGCTCCGAGACGGCCGCCTCGGCGATGACCTGGTCCGGGTCGGTCAGCACCGAGGCCAGCAGGGCGGTCTCCTCCGCCTGCGGGACATCCGCCAGCGCCTTGCGGTAGCCGGCCCAGCGGATGTGCTCCCCAGCAGGCATGCGTCAGGAGGCGACGCGGTCGAGTTCGAGATCCGCGGGCGCGAGCCGGTTGGCGATCACGTCCAGCCGCATCCGCAGTCGCAGGACGTCACCCCGGAACGCGTTCGGCGCCGCCCCGCCCAGGGTCCAGCGCTCGACGAACTCACAGCACGCGTCGAGCACCCGGTTGGCCGCAGCGATCGCGGACGGCTGCTGCGCGGGGTCGGTCGCGAGGAGGTCGGCCATGTGCCCGGCCAGGTCCTCCACATCGCGCACGACGTCCGGGACTGGCCGGTCCGGCAGCAACACGGGCCGGTACATGACCAGGTGAACCCAGACCAGTGGGCCTAGCATGCGGTCTTCGGCGCCGACAAACATGGCGGCGGGTTACCCCCTCTTCGAAGCTGTCAAACATGTGTCGGCGGGAACACCGCCGAACTTTTGCAAGTTGGTCCGTTCGTCCCAGCTGCTCCCCCTCGGAGGTACTCCCAATGGCCGTGACGAAGGTGGCCAGGACGCTCGGTCTGGCCGGGATCGCGCTGGCAGTCCTGCTGATCGGCATGCTGCACGTCCTGCCGCCCTCGTCACAGGTGAGCGCCGTCCGCCGCACCATCAGCGAATACGCGCTGCTGGAGGACGGGTGGGTGTTCAACCTCGGGGTCACAGCACTGGCTATCGGTTCACTGGCCGTGATCGTGTCACTGGTCAGCCGTGATGTGATCAAGGCGATCTCGGTGCCGTCCGCGCTGATCGCGATCTGGAGCGCGTCACTGCTGCTCATCGTGGCGTTCCCGAAGAACAACTGGGCGATCGGGCCGAGCATGGGCGGGACGGTCCACCGCGCCGCGAGCGTGGTGGCGTTCGTCGCGCTGCCGCTGGCCGCGATCATCGTCGGCCGGATCACCCGCAACCCCTGGCCGCTGTGGCTCGGCGTGGCGTCGTTCCTGTGGTTCGCGGTCATCCTCGGCGCGGTCCTCATGCAGCCGGTGACGGGTACGCGGTGGTGGCTGGCGATCCCGCTGGGCGCCGTGGAACGAGGGATGCTGCTCACCGAGGTGCTGGCCGTGGCCGCCCTCGCGCTGACGCCGGTCAGGCAACCGTTGAGAGTTTAATTTTCTACAAAACCCTGACGAATATTGGGAATCCTGTACCATCCGGCGGATGAGCAAGCCTGTGGTCACCCGGCGCCGGGAGGTCAGCCACACCAGCGCGCGCTCGCTGCTGATGACCTTACTCGGTGAGTACGTCCTGCCACGCGGAGTCCCCGTCTGGACGTCGGCGCTGGTGGACACGCTGGCCACGTTCGACGTCGAGGAGAAGTCGGCGCGCCAGGCGCTGGCCCGCACCGCGGCCGAGGGCTGGATGGAGTCCGACCGGGTCGGCCGGCGGGTCCGCTGGTCGCTCACCCCGCCCGGCCGCAAGCTGCTCACCGAGGGCGCCCGCCGGATCTACGAGTTCGGCAAGTCGGAACGGCCGTGGGACGGGCAGTGGCTGGTCCTGCTGGTCTCCGTGCCGGAGTCCAAAAGGGATCTCCGGCACCGGCTGCGCACCCGGCTGACCTGGGCCGGGTTCGGCTCACCCGAGGCGGGCGTGTGGATCTCGCCGGACGTCAGCCGCCAGGACGAGGCGGCCGAGATCCTCGACTCGCTGGACCTGTCCCGCGGCGCGATGTCGTTCGTGGCCGGCTACGGCACCATCGGCGAGGTCGGCTCGATGGTCGCCCGCGCCTGGGACCTGTCCGAAGTGGAGCGTCGGTACGAGGACTTCATCGCCGGGTTCGGCGAGCTGGAGCCGCTCGACGGGCCGGCCGTGCTGCACGCGCAGACGTTGCTGGTGCACGAGTGGCGGCGGTTCCCGTTCCTCGACCCGCAGCTGCCGTCGGACCTGCTGCCGGAGAACTGGCGCGGCAAGCAGGCCGCGCAGCTGTTCCACCGCAGGCACCAGGAATGGCGCCCGGCCGCGCAGGAGCACTGGGACCAGCTGCAAAGCCGGTAGCGCCCGCTGGGATACTCGGCGGTGTGGGAACGCTGCTGCATGGGGACATCGGACAGGAACTCGGCCGCCGGGTCGCGGACGCGGTGCGCACCGCGCTGGATCTGGACATCACGCCGGCGGAGGCGCTGATCCGGCCGTCCTCCCGGCCGGGTGCGGACTACCAGTGCAACGCGGCGATGGGCCTGGCCAAGCGCCTGGGCCGGCGCAACCCCCGCGAGGTGGCCGACGAGATCGTCGCCGCCCTGAACGCCGATGACCTGGTGCAGCGGCCCGATGTGGCCGGTCCCGGGTTCATCAACCTCACACTGCGCTCGGACTTCCTTGCCCAGCACAGTGTTTCGCTGCTCGCCGACCGCAGGCTGGGCGTGCCCGCCGCCGAGTCGCCGCGCCGGATCGCGATCGACTACTCCAGCCCGAACGTGGCCAAGGAGATGCACATCGGGCACATCCGGTCGACCATCATCGGCGACGCGATCGCCCGGCTGCTGCGGTTCCAGGGCCACGAGGTCATCCCGCACAACCACCTGGGCGACTGGGGCACCCCGTTCGGCATGCTGATCGAGCACCTCCTCGACGAGGGCACCGGCGCGGATCACAAGATCAGCGACCTCAACGGGTTCTACCAGGAGGCGCGCAAGAAGTTCGACGCCGACCCGGACTTCGCCGACCGCTCGCGCCGCCGCGTGGTGTCGCTGCAGAGCGGCGACGAGCAGACCCTGGCGCTGTGGCAGGAACTGGTCGACGAGTCCACCCGGCACTTCGAGAAAGCCTATGAGCTGCTGGGCATCGGGCTCACGCACGACGACCTGTATGGCGAGAGCTTCTACAACCCGTACCTCGCCGGCACCGTCGAAGAGCTTGAGCACACAGGACTGACCCGGGTCAGCGACGGCGCTTTGTGCGTGTTCCCAGCGGGTTTCACCAACCGCGAGGGCGAGCCGCTGCCGTTGATCATGCGCAAGAGCGACGGCGGCTACGGCTACCACAGCACCGATCTGGCCACGGTCCGGTACTGGACCGGCGAACGGCACGTCGACGATCTGCTCTACGTCGTGGGAACCCCGCAGTCCCAGCACTTCCAGATGGTGTTCGCGGCCTCGCGGGACGCGGGCTGGCTGACCCGGGAGCACCAGGCCGTGCACATCGGGTTCGGCTCGATCCTCGGCGAGGACGGCAAGACCATCCGCACCCGCGCGGGCGGTTCGCTCAAGCTGATGGAGCTGCTGACCGAGGCGATCGAGCGCGCGGCCAGGATCGTCGAGGACCGCGGTGAGATCGACGACCCGCGGGAGCGCGCCGAGCTGGCCCGCGCGGTCGGCCTGGGCGCGGTGAAGTACGCGGACCTGTCCAACGACCGGGAGAAGGACTATCTCTTCTCCTGGGAGAAGATGCTGGCCAT
>CBIMJO010000571.1:0-6521 GCA_966244135.1 uncultured Actinocrispum sp.
TCCGTCGGTCTCACGGTGCAGGGCGGCTTCGTGACGGCGGGCCACTGTGACGCCCTGACCGGCAGCGCCCAGCCGAACGTCGGCACCTGGGGCGGTTCGTCCTTCCCGGGCAACGACTACGCCTGGGTCCGCACCCGGACCGGCATCGCGCTGACCCCGCAGGTGGGCTCGGTGACCGTGAAGGGGTCGACCGCGGCCGCGACCGGTGCCGGTGTGTGCAAGGCCGGTTCCACGACCGGGTGGACTTGCGGCACGGTCGGCGCCAAGAACCAGACCGTCCGTTACCAGCAGGGCACGGTGACCGGCCTGACCGCGACGAACGTGCTCTGCCAGCCGGGCGACTCGGGTGGCGGCTTCATCACCAACGCCGGCCAGGGCCAGGGCGTCGTGTCCGGTGGCAACACCGCCACCTGCTACTTCCAGCCGTTGGGCGAGATCCTCAGCGCTTTTGGATTGAGCCTGCTCCGGGGTTGACCACCCCGGTCCGGGATGGCGTCGCACCCCCTCCGGCGCCATCCCGGAACCCCAGTGCTGTGGCCGGATGGGTTCGCCGACAAATCAGAAAACCCGTCCGGCCACAGCACTCAGTTCGGGAGAAGCTTCCTGAGCTGGCTGGCCGCGGCGCGAGGATCCTCCGACCCGGTGATCGCGCGCACGACCACCGCCCGGTTCGCGCCGGCGGCCAGCACCTCCGGCATCCGGCCGGCGTCAATACCGCCGATGGCGAACCAGGGCCTCCCTGGGTTGGCTTCGACCGAAGCCCTGCTTGCAGTGTCGAGCATCTGCGCCGTTTCGCGTACCAGGGCCAGGCCTGGTGCGGGGCGGCCCGGTTTGGTGGGGGTCGGCCAACAGGGGCCGGTGCAGAAGTAGTCGACTCCCGGTTCCTCGGCGGCCGCCAAGGCCTGGGCGATGTCGTGGGTGGAGCGGCCGATGAGCATCTCGTCGCCGACGATCCGGCGTGCGGCCGCCACCGGCAGGTCGTCCTGACCCAGGTGCAGCACGTCGGCCCCGATCGTCGCGGCGATGTCCGCGCGGTCGTTCACCGAGAGCAGCGCGTCGTGTTTCGCGCACACCTCGGCCATCACCTCCAGCGCGGCCAGCTCCTGGCGCGCCTCCAGTGACTTCGCACGCAGCTGCACGATGTCCACGCCGCCGGCGAGCGCCTCGCCGACGAACTCGGCCAGGTCGTCGCGGATGTCCATGCACAGGTACAGCCGCGCCTCGGCGAGCTTCGCGCGCAGCTGTGAGCCATTGAGTCCGGGCATACCTTGATTTCTACGCTAGAGTGAACACCGGTCCGCACGGGAGCCTGGCGAAACCGGGCTGAGAGGGGACTTTCGAGAGTCCCGACCGTCGAACCTGATCCGGGTCATGCCGGCGCAGGGAGCGTGGTGTCATGGGAAAGCTGGCAGTCGTCGGGGCGGGCGTGATCGGCCTGTCCATCGCTTGGCGTGCGCTGCAGCACGGCTGGCTGCCGGTGGTGATCGATCCTTCGCCCTGTTCCGGGGCTTCGTGGGTGGCCGGCGGGATGCTGGCGCCGGTGACCGAGGCCTGGCCGGGTGAGGAACCGCTGCTCGAGCTGGGTGAGGCGTCGTTGCGGGCGTGGCCGGAGTTCGCGGCCGAGCTGGGCGATGTCGGTCTGCGGACCGAGGGGACGGTGGTCGCCGCCTTCGACTCGGCGGACGCGCGGCAGCTGGAGATCCTGGCCGGGCACCTGGCCTCAATCGGCCGGGACGTGGACCGGCTGACCGGCCCCGAGCTGCGCGGCCTGGAACCGGTGATCGCCACTTCGGTCCGAAGTGGACTGTCAGTGCCCGGCGATCTGGCCGTGGACAACCGGAAACTGCTCACCGTGTTGCGCTCCAAGGCGACGTTTGTCCACCAGCCCGCCCGCGCGGTGCGAACCGGTGAGGTCGAGCTGGCCGACGGTTCGGCCGAACGGGCGGATGTCGTCGTGATCGCCGCGGGGGCGTGGAGCCGCGGGCTGCATCCCCGGCTGAACTCGTTGGTACGACCGGTGAAGGGCGAGATCCTGCGGCTGCGGTCGCGGCCGGGCTCGCTGCCGCTGGGCCGGACGGTCCGGGCCCTGGTCGAGTCGCGGCCGGTGTACCTGGTTCCCCGCGAGGACGGGGAGGTCGTGCTCGGCGCGACCCAGTACGAGGCCGGGTACGACACCGACGTGATGGTCAGAGGCGTGCACGACCTGTTGCGGGACGCGCAAAGCGTGGTCCCGGGCCTGTCGGAGTACCGCTTGGTGGAAAGCGCGGCGGGGGTGCGGGCGTCGAGCCCGGACAACCTGCCGCTGATCGACTGGCTGGAGCCGGGCGTGCTCGTCGCGACCGGCCACCACCGCAATGGACTGCTGCTGGCCCCGATCACCGCCGAGGCGGTCGTCGCGATGCTGAACGGCGAGCCGGTGCCCGAGGCGGCGAGCGCTGCCAGATTGGAAGCACGATGAGAGCACGCGTCAACGGTGTCGAGCACGAGCTGGCCGCCGGGGCGACCGTCCTGGATGTGCTGCGGCTGCTGGAGATCCCGGCGAACGGGGTGGCGGTCGCGGTGAACGGCGAGGTCGTGCCGCGCGCGGAGCACGCCGGCACGGTGCTGGCCGACGGCGCCGACATCGAGGTGCTCACGGCTGTGCAGGGAGGCTGACGTGGACGATCCCTTCGTCATCGGCGGCCGGGAGTACTCCTCCCGGCTGATCATGGGAACCGGCGGGGTGGCCAACCTCGCGATCATGGAACGCGCGCTGGTCGCGTCCGGCACCGAACTGACCACGGTCGCGATGCGCCGGGTCGACGCCGGTGGCGGGACGGGCGTGCTGGAGACGTTGCGGCGGCTGGGAATCGACCCGCTGCCCAACACCGCGGGCTGCCGGACGGCCGCGGAAGCCGTTCTCACCGCACGGATGGCGCGGGAGGCGTTGGACACCAACTGGATCAAGGTCGAGGTGGTCGCCGACGACCGGACCCTGCTGCCCGACCCCGTCGAGTTGCTAGACGCCGTGCGGCAGCTGGTGGCGGACGGGTTCGTCGTGCTGGCCTACACGAACGACGATCCGGTGCTGGCGTTGCGGCTGGAGGAGACCGGGGCCACCGCGGTGATGCCATTGGGTTCCCCGATCGGAACCGGGTTGGGAATTCGCAACCCGCACAACATCGAGTTGATTGTTGCCAGGGCTTCCGTGCCGGTCGTGCTGGACGCGGGGATAGGTACGGCATCGGATGCCGCTTTGGCGATGGAACTGGGCTGTGACGCCGTGATGCTGGCCACCGCGGTCACCCGCGCGAGCGACCCGGAGAAAATGGCCGCGGCCATGCGCAACGCTGTTACCGCAGGTAGATTGGCGCGCTCGGCGGGACGTATACCGCAACGGTTCTGGGCACAGGCATCCAGCCCTCCTCGGTGACCCCGGAATAAGAAGCCATCATTGACAGATGGAGCCTTCGACAGCTGACGACGTGCCCGCGCGGCTTTATCTCGCGATCGGGCGCCTGTCTCGGTCATTGCGCCGCAGCGGTTCCCCCGGACTGGGACATGGGTCGATATCGGCCCTGTCCACGCTGATCGGGTGCGGGCAGATGCGACTCGGTGACCTGGCGGCAAAGGAAGGCGTTGCGGCGCCGACCATGTCGCGCATCGTGGCGGCCCTGGTAGAGGCCAAATACGTGCAGCGCGAACCGGATCCGGCGGATCGCCGGGCCTGGCTGGTAAAGGCCACACCGGAGGGTGAGCGGATGGTCCTAGGACTGCGGTCGACCCGCGTGCAGGAACTGCGCCGCCGAATCGACCGGCTGGCCGACGACAAACAAGAGGAATTGATCAAAGCCCTCCCGATCCTCGAGGAACTGCTCTCCGAGGACTGATTCAGGAAGGTTCACGGGCCTGGCGCAGTTCGGCGATCTCCTCGCGCAGCGCGCGGATCTCGCTCAGCAGCATCGCGTCCGACGCCGCCTGCTCGGCGGCGTGTTTCTCCTCGGCTTCGGCCAGGTCCTCGGCCATGCCGCGGTCCATGCCGTTGACCACGACGGCGATGAACATGTTCAGCACCGCGAAGCTGGACACGATGATGTAGGTGACGAAGAAGATCCACGCCAGTGGCGCCTTGGTCATCAGCTCGCGGGCGATGTCCGGCCAGCCTTCACCGGTCATCACCTGGAACAGGGTGAACAGCGTGGTGCCCAGGTCGGAGAAGTGCTCCGGCTGCAGGTTCTGGAACAGCTTCGTGGCCATCACGCCGGCCACGTAGAGCACGAGCGCGAGCAGCGCCGCGATGGACGCCATGCCCGGCACCGCGGCCAGCAGCCCGCCGACCACCCGCCGCATCGACGGCACCACCGAGATCAGCCGCAGCACCCGCAGGATCCGCAGCGCCCGCAGCACCGAGAACTCACCGGTCGCCGGGACCACCGCGATGGCGATGATGATCAGGTCGAAGATGTTCCAGGAATCCTTGAAGAAGCCCCAGCCGTGCGCGTAGATGCGCAAGAGCAGCTCGACCACGAAGACCGCCAGCGCGGCCCGGTCGGCGACGTGCAGCACCCCGCCGAACTGGGCCACGATGCCCTGCGAGGTCTCCAGCCCCAGCGTGACCGCGTTGAACACGATCACGCCGATGATGAACCGCTGGAACCCCGTGCGCGCCACGAAGACGCGTACCCGCTCGCGTGAGATCACGCCGGAAATCGTAAAGGGCGATCAAACTTCGTCGGGGGACAACCGCCAGAAGGGTGACACCGGGCCGTGTCCTTTGCCCAGCGGGTACGAGTCGCGGACCGACCGGACGATGAACCGCTTGCCGAACGCGACCGCGTCCGGCACGGAGACACCCTGGGCCAGCTGGGACGTGATCGCCGAGGCGAGCGTGTCGCCGCTGCCGTGGGTGTTGCCGGTGTCGAAGCGCGGCCCGGGCAGCTCGAGGAACTCCGTGCCGTCGTAGAGCAGGTCCACGCAGTCTTCGGCGTTGCGCATGTGACCGCCCTTGACCAGCGCCCATTGCGGGCCGTAGGTCAGCAGGGCTTCGGCGGCCTGCTTCTGTTCGTCCAGGGTGGTCACGTCGATGCCGGTCAGCAGGCGGACTTCGTCCAGGTTCGGCGTGACAAGCGTTGCGCGGGCGAACAGTTCGGCGCGTAATGCGTCGAGTGCATCGTCGCGCAGCAGCTGGTCGCCGCCCATCGAGGCGCACACCGGGTCCACGACGAACGGGATGCTGCCGTCCTTGCCGATGCTCGCGCGGTCGCAGGCACCGGCCACCGCGACGATGATGTCCGCGTTCGCGAGCATGCCGGTTTTCGCTGCCTGCACACCGATATCGACCGCGACCGCCTCGATCTGGGCGGCCACCACGTCCGGCGGGATCTCCACGATCCCGCTGACCCCAATGGAATTCTGCACGGTGACCGCGGTGACGGCCGTCATTCCGTGGACACCGCAGGCAAAGAACGTCCGCAGGTCGGCCTGCAGGCCGGCACCACCGCCGGAATCACTTCCGGCGATGGTGAGCACAGTGGGCGGTGTCATCCATCCACCACGGGTAGGTACACCTTGTTGCCGTGGTCGTGGAACTCCTGTGACATCTCCTGCATCCCGGCCTCGATCGCGTCCACAGTGGACAGGTTGTGCTCCTCGGCGTACCTGCGCACGTCCTGGGTGATCTTCATGGAACAGAACTTCGGCCCGCACATCGAGCAGAAGTGCGCGGTCTTGGCCGGTTCCGCGGGCAGCGTCTCGTCGTGGAACGAGCGGGCGGTGTCCGGGTCCAGCGACAGGTTGAACTGGTCCACCCAGCGGAACTCGAAGCGAGCCTTGGAAAGCGCGTCGTCCCAGGCCTGCGCGCCGGGGTGGCCCTTGGCCAGGTCGGCGGAGTGCGCGGCGATCTTGTACGTGATCACGCCGGTCTTCACGTCGTCCCGGTTGGGCAGGCCCAGGTGCTCCTTCGGCGTGACGTAGCAGAGCATCGCCGTGCCGGCCCAGCCGATCTGCGCGGCGCCGATGGCCGACGTGATGTGGTCGTACGCGGGCGCGATGTCGGTCGCGAGCGGGCCGAGGGTGTAGAACGGCGCCTCGCCGCACCACTCCTCCTCGAGCTTCACGTTCTCGACGATCTTGTGCATCGGCACGTGCCCGGGGCCCTCGATCATCACCTGGACGTCCTTGGCGCGCGCGATGTGCGTCAGTTCGCCGAGCGTGCGCAGCTCGGCGAACTGGGCCTCGTCGTTGGCATCCGCGATCGACCCGGGCCGCAAACCGTCGCCCAGTGAGAAAGTCACGTCATAGGTGCGCAGAATGTCGCACAGTTCCTCGAAGTTCGTGTAGAGGAAGCTCTCCTTGTGGTGCGCCAGGCACCAGGCGGCCATGATCGACCCGCCGCGCGAGACGATCCCGGTGACCCGCTTGGCGGTCAGCGGGACGTACCGCAGCAGCACGCCCGCGTGCACGGTCATGTAGTCCACGCCCTGCTCGCACTGTTCGATCACGGTGTCACGGTAGATCTCCCAGGTCAGCGCGGCCGGATCGCC
>CBIMJO010000572.1:0-6518 GCA_966244135.1 uncultured Actinocrispum sp.
TTAGGCGGCATTCTCAACGAATACCACCACGCCGCCTGACCAGCACGGATGACATTTTCGGCAAGCGCAGGCGCGGGATCGGATGCGTCTGTTTACCGAAGGCCGGCACGGACCCGAACCACTCTGGTTGTGGCTCAACGAGCAGGGAATGCCGTTCCAGGTGCACTCCTGGGAGGCCAAGACGAGGTGAACCGAGCCGGGCGCGTCGGAACCCACTCAACGGTTGTATCAGACGCAACATTGATGCGCTAGCGTCTTCCGCCCTGGCTACGAGCAGGGCGGGTTGATCCGAGCAAGTCGAGCTGGCGCTCTGACCAGCAACTTCACCAGTCGTGCTGATCGGTGCAATGTTGCATTGAATGCAATTCAGCCTGTTACGTCGGCTTGAAGTAGCTCGTGTCATCGGGCAGCACGTACCACCGTCCACCGCCGATCGACGGCCGCCCCTCGGCCTCGTACACCGTCGCCCCGGTCAGGTCCGGCTCCTCCGCCACGCGTACTCCCCAGATCAGTCGTTCGGCCTAATGACCCCGCCATGCAGTCAACCACGCACAGCACGTTCTACCACGCACCCTCGTGGACCGTGTCGGGGCTTTCACCTGGGGTTACCAGGGTCACCTGCCGGGGTGATGCACATATTCAGTGGTGCGGTATTCGCGCGACGGGCTCACATGTTCGATACGCGGGGCCTTCGTAGTTGCAACTACCAGACGCCCGGCTCCAACTCGGCGCTCATCTCACGCCACGACAGGGCTCGGCGCAGTGCGAACAGATCACTCGGAAGGCTGCTGGGGCCGGCAGCCGGCCCGGCACCGGACGTGCTCAGCCTGGGCAACGCGGTCCTCGCCCCAGCTCCAAACCAGGAAGCAGCTCGCGGATCTCAGCCTCGGTCCGCGCGGTCGCACCGCCGAGCGACCCCTTCGCCACCACCTCCTGAAAGGCGGCCATCGTCTCCTGTTCACGTGCGAGTGATGGCTGCCTGTTGCGAGTGCTAAAGTCCGGACTAGCACGTGCAAGCTGCCAGTTCCGGCGAAACGAGGTAAGGGTGGGGGCGCAGACGGGCAAGCGGGTGACCGCCGCCGACGTCGCGCGGTCGCTCGGGCTGTCCCGGGCGACCGTGGGCTTCGTGCTCAACGGGACGTCCGAGCAGCGGATCTCCGAAGCGACCAAGGAGCGTGTCCTGGCCGAGGCGGCTCGCCTGGGCTATCGGCCCCACACCGCGGCCCAGGCGCTGCGCCGCGGCAGCAGCAAGCTGGTCCTGCTGGTCGTCCCCGACTGGCCGGTGGAATTCAGCGTCAGCAAGTGCGTCGAAGAAGCCTCCCACGCGCTGGAGGAGGCGGGGTACTCGCTCGTCACCCAGACCCGGCACCCCGCGGGCACCGCGCGCCCGCTCTGGGATCTGCTCGACCCGGAGGTGGTTGTCGGGTTCACACCGTTCACACCGGACGAACTGGCCGCGATGCGCGGCTGCGGCATCACCAAGATCATCCCCGGGGCCCCGTTGATCCCTCGGCAACCCGATCCGCTCGGCCTTCATGACGGCCCGCGCCTGCAGGTCGAGCATCTGCACGGATGCGGTCACACGCAGCTCGGCTTCGCCGCGACGGCCGATCCTCGCCTGGCCGGCCTGGTCGAGTCGCGGCTGCGGATGGCCCAGGAAGCCGCTGCGGCCGCCGGGTTACCGCCGCTGGTGGTCCGGCACGTCGACGAGCATGCGGACGCGGCCGTGCAAGCAGTGCACGACTGGCTGGCGACAGGGGTGACCGGCATCGTCGCCTACAACGACGAAAGTGCCGCCCGGGTGATCCGGGCCGCCGTGCGCGCGGGCCACCGGGTTCCGGCCGACCTCGCCGTCATCGGGCACGACGACAACCCGTACACCGAACTGTTCGTCCCGTCGATCTCGAGCATCCGGATCGATTACGCGGGCCTCGGACGGCACCTGGCCGCCCTCGCCCTGCACGAAGCCGCCGGGCAACCCCTGCCGGTCGGCGACATCGATGCCGCGGCGACCGTGGTGGCCAGGGAATCCACCGAACCGAGCGGGCGGGGGCGGTGAGCGATCCGGAATACCGCCACGTCGCCGCGCTCGGCAGCTCGTTCGCCTCGGGCCCGGGCATCGAACCGATCGAGGACCGTGCGGCTCGCCGATCCGCTCGCAACTACCCGCACCTGCTCGCGGAAACCCTGGGGGCGGCACTCACCGACCTGACGGTCGCCGGCGCGACGACAGCCACCATCATCGACACGCCGCAGCGGAGCCTGCTGCGGAAGTTCCCGCCCCAGCTGGACAGGCTGCCCGACACCGCGGACCTGGTGACGATCACCGCCGGTGGCAACGACCTGAACTACATCGGCTCGATGACGCGGCTCGCGTTCGCGGCCCGGCTGGCCGGGAACGCCCTCACCAGGCCGCTTTCCTCACTGCTGTCCCGAAGCGGCGTACCGGCGCCCTCCCGCGACGAAGTCGACCTGGCGGCGGCGAACCTCGTGCGCATCGTCGAGGCCGTGACCAAGCGTGTCGCAGGTGCCCGCGTCGTCCTGGTCGACTACCTGACCGTGATCGGCGAGCACACCACCACTTCCGGCGAAACCCCGTTCCCCGCTCCGACGCTGGACATGCTCCGCCGCCTGGGCGACACGGTGTCCGAGGTCTTCACGCTGGCCGCGGGCAGGACCGGCGCGACACTCGTACCGATGCGAGAGCTCAGCGCGAGCCACGCCCTCGGCTCGGCGGATCCCTGGGTGACCGGCATGCCCGCCCGCCTGCGAGATCTGTCCGAATGCGCTCCGTTCCACCCGAACGCGAACGGCATGCGTGCCGTCGCGGCCGTGATCGTCGACCGCCTGCGCGAATAGCCGATCGGTCCGGTCAATCGTCAGCGCCGACCGTCTTGGAACGATTCGACAGCCAGCCGGTGACGACACGGACGCCGAGCCCGAAACACGGCCGCTGCGGCCGGTTCAGAAAGCCATGACGAGCCCCGGGGACCCTCGCGTGGACGACATCGACACCCGCGGCGGCAAGCTCGGCCGCGAAAGCCTCCCCGGATGCACCCAGCGCGTCACGGTCGGCGTCGAGAACGAGAGTCGGCGGAAACCCGCCCAGCTCGCCGCCACCGGGGAAAGCATGCCTGTCCTGCAACGCTTCCGCAGTGCCGGCGTAGTTCCGGCTCATCTTGTCGACGACGCCCGGCGTGAACTGCCCCAGCCGGTGCCACCCGCGGAGCCGGGAGCGGCACGCGGAACGTCCCATAGGCCAGCACCAGCCCGGCCGGCCCCGGCAGCCCTTCATCCCGCAGGCGAAGTGTCGCCGCCGCCAAACACGCACCGGCGCTCGCCCCGCCCAGAACGGTCCGGGCACCCGCCGATCGTGCCTGACCCAGGTGAACACGTCGGCGACGTCGGCGAGCGGGATCGGAAACCGGATCCCGGTCAGCTTGCCGGACGGCGGCCGGCGCACCCAGCTGAACGGTGGGACGCGGCGGTAGCCGACACTCACCACTTCGCGACCGGTCCGCGCGACGGCCATCGCGACCGCGTACGCCTCGGGCATGCCCAAGTCACCCCAGGCGAAGGCGCCACCATGCGCCCTCACGAGCGGAGCGGCGTTTTCCGCCGCCCACCTGGTGGCGTGTGGAGGCGCACCGGAACCACGCCGTGCCGTCCTCGGGCTTCGGCGTCCTCGATGTCCAGCATCATCTCCCTTTCCCCAGGCGGTCAGGACACCGATCGGCAAGACCCTGACGAAGCACTTCGAGCCTTTGCTGCAACGTTTCACCCTCAGAAAGCTTGCACGTGCTAGCTCCCGGAGATTAACATCACCGGTCAGCGCTTGCTAGCACGTGATACCACGTCTGACCTGAGCTTTCGGACAACGGAGTCTGCCATGATCGACAGCCAATCGTCCGCCGTCCCGGCTGCGGTGACATCCCCCGCGCCCGCTCCGGCACTGCCCAAGGTTTCCGCCCGTTACATCTGGTTCATGGTCCTCGCGCAGTTCGGCGTGTTCATGGCCTTCATCACGCCGATCGGGATCTCACTGGCGGTCCGGGTCGCCCAGCTCGCTCCCGGCCACGAGGAGTACCTCGGGTACATCACCGGCACCAGCGCCGCCACGAGCGTCCTCACCGGACCACTCCTGGGCGTGCTCAGCGATCGCACCCGGAGCAGGCTCGGGCGCCGCCGCCCGTTCATGATCGGCGGGATGGTGCTCGGCGTGGTGGCGCTCGTCGTCATGGCCACCGCCGGGAGCGTGTTCGTGCTCGGGCTCGGCTGGGTGCTGGCCGCGTTCGGCTGGGGACAGACATTGAACGGGTTGACGAACTCGCAGGCCGACCGGCTGCCCGAGGAACAGCGCGGCAAGGTCGCCGGGCTCGTCGGCTTCGCCACGCTCGTCGCCCCGGTGGCCGGTGTCGTGCTTGCCAGCCGCTTCGTCGGCGACGCACTGCTGCTCTTCCTGGTACCGGGCGCGGTCGGGGTCGTGCTGGTGACCCTTTTCGTGTGCCTGGTGCGCGAGCAGGACAGCCGCGACCTGCCGCCCGGCGACCCGCTGACCCTGCGCCTGCTCGCTCGCAAGTACGTGTTCGACCCTCGCCGGTACCCGGACTATTCGTGGAACTGGCTCAGCCGCTTTCTGTTCTACTTCGGACTGACGCTCAACACGACGTTCATCGCGTTCTTTCTCGCCGCCCGGCTGGAGGTCAGCGTGGCGGAGGTGGCGAGCACCGTCGCCGTGCTCTCCGGGCTCGGCGTGCTGGCCACGGCCGCGGGTGCGCTGGGCGGCGGGTTCCTCTCCGACAAGCTGCGCCGGCGCCGGGTGTTCGTGCTCGTCGCGGGCGGCCTTTTCGCCCTCGGCGCGGTGATCATGGCCGTCGCTTCGAGCGTGCCACTGCTCTTCGCCGGATCGGCCACCACGTCGATCGGGCTGGGCATGTTCTCCGCCGTCGACCAGGCGCTCGCGTTGGACGTGCTGCCGGAACGCGAGACGGAGGCGGGCCGGTTCATGGGAATCATGGGCTTCGCCACCAGCGTGCCGCAGTCGATCGCGCCGCTCGTCGCGCCGGTGTTCCTGGCCGTTGGCGCGACGGCCGCGGAGAAGAACTACAGCCTGCTGTTCATCATCGCCGCCGCGTGCACCGTCCTCAGTGGCCTCGCGGTGCTGCGCATCAAGACCGTCCGATAAAGGAGTCTCACCCGTGTCACCCACCTGGCAGGCCAGGTTCATCACGCCCGCGTACGGAAGCCGGACCGAAGCCGGAGCGCCGGCTTCGTATTTCCGGCGAGAATTCACCGTCGGCGGCACACCCCGCCGCGCGACCCTGCACGTCACCGCGATCGGGCTGGTCGAGCCCCACCTGAACGGCGAGCGGGTCGGCGACGAGGTGCTGGCCCCCGGCTGGACCTCCTATCGTCATCGTCTCGCGGTCAGCTCCTACGACGTGACCGACCGGATCGTCCCCGGCGCGAACGCCGTCGGCGCCATCGTCGGCGAAGGGTGGGCCCTCGGGCGGCTCGGCTGGGAGGGCAAGCGCCACCACTACGCCGACCGGCCCGCATTGTTCCTCCAGCTCGAACTCGAGTACCCAGGCCGTACCGAGGTCATCGGTACCGACGGGTCGTTCACCACGGGCACCGGAGCCGTTCTCGCGAGCAGTCTCTACGACGGCGAAGAGTACGACGCCCGGCTGGAACCGGCCGGCTGGAACCGGCCCGGCTTCGAAGGCGGTCCGTGGGCTCCAGTGGATGAGTACGAATGGGATCTCTCGACCCTCGTCACGCCCGCCGCTCCCCCGATCCGCCGGATCGAGGAACTGAAGCCCGTCTCGATCACGCAGAGCCCGAGCGGGAAACCGATCGTCGACTTCGGGCAGAACATCTCCGGCTGGGTCCGGTTGAGCGTGCAGGGCGAGCGAGGGCGGACGGTGACCCTCCGCCATGCCGAGGTCCTCACCGACGGTGAGCTGGACACCGAAACCCTGCGCACCGCCGCGGCCACCGACCGGTACACCCTCCGCGGTGGCGACCGCGAGACCTGGGAGCCGAAGTTCACCTTCCACGGCTTCCGCTACGCCGAAGTGGACGGCTACCCGGGCACCCTGACCGCCGACGACGTCACCGCGATCGTGGTGCACAGCGACATGACCCGCACCGGCTGGTTCGAGTGCTCGAACCTGCTGCTGAACCAGCTGCTCTACCTGAAAACGCTCGGCTACGACGTAACCGGCATCTCCGCACCGGGACCGGACGTCCAGGCACTGACGGCGGCGGGTGTTCGTCACCTTCCGGTGCCGATGACGCGCAGGCTCACGCCGCTCGCGGACCTGCGGGCATTGTGGCAACTCACGAGGCTGCTCCGGCGCGAGGGCTTCGACATCGTCCACACCCACAACCCGAAGCCGGGGCTGATCGGGCAGATCGCCGCGCGGCTCGCGGGAGTGCCGATTGTCGTCAACACGATCCACGGTCTCTACTTTCATGAGCGGTCGCCGTGGCTGCGACGCACGGTGTTCTCGACG
>CBIMJO010000573.1:0-6512 GCA_966244135.1 uncultured Actinocrispum sp.
GAGCGCCCGGCACGAATCGCTTCGTACGACGGTCCACACGGTGGACGGCCGTGGAATCCAGGTTGTGGCAGCGGAAGCCGATCTTCCCCTGCGCACAGTGGACGTGTCCACGGCGGGTGAGCTGGATGAGGCGCTGGCGCGGGAGCTGACCCTGCCGTTCGACCTCAGGCGGGGCCCGCTGACCCGGGCGTTGCTGGTGCGGCTGGCGGACGAGGACCACGTGCTCATGCTCAGCCAGCACCACATCGTCACCGATGGCTGGTCGGTCGGCCTGCTGGTGGACGAGCTCGGCAAGCTCTACGCGGGCACGGAACTGCCCGGACTGCCGATCCAGTACCCGGATTTCGCCGTATGGCAGCGTTCGCAGCTGTCCACCCCGGCCACGGCCCGGCAAATCGGTTACTGGAAACGCAAGCTGGCCGGCATCCAGGCGCTCGAACTGCCGACCGACCGGCCGCGCCCGCACCTGCGCACGAGTTCCGGCGCGATCCACCGTGCATCCCTGCCGCCGGAACTGGTCGCGGGAGTGACCGCGCTGGGACGTGCACACGGCGCCACTGTGTTCATGACTCTCACCGCGGCCGTACAGGTGTTGTTCTCGCGTTACGGCAACCAGCGGGACATCTCGATCGGGACCGTGGCCGCCGGCCGGGGCAGGGCCGAACTGGAAAGCGTCGCCGGCTTCTTCGTCAACACCCTGGTCCTGCGATCGTGCGCCGAGCCCACGCGGCCGTTCACCGAATTCCTCCGCGAGGTCCGCGAGACCGTGCTGGAGGCCTTCACCAATGGCGACGTGCCCTTCGACAGGGTCGTCGAGGAGCTGCGACCGGAACGCGATCCCAGCCGGACACCGCTCGTGCAGGCCCTGGTCGTCCTGCAGAACCTGATGGTCCGGCCGCACGACGCCGGTGGACTGCGCATCACCGAGCAGGATCTGCCGCGTCCATCGGCCAGATTCGACGTCGTGGTCGAGTTCTGGCCGCGTGGTGAAGCGGCCGGGATGGACGTTGCGATCGAGTACAACACGGACCTGTTCGACGCGCACACAATTGAGCGGATGACCGGCCACCTTCTCGTCCTGCTGAAGGGAATCGTCTCCCACCCGGACCGGCCGTTGGCGCGGCTCCCCCTGCTGACCGAGGCCGAACTGCACCAGGTGGTGGTCGCGTGGAACGACACCGCACAGGACGTTCCCACGGCGACGTTGCCAGAGCTGTTCGAGGCGCAGGTGGTTCGGGCACCCGAGGCGACGGCCTTGGTCTGGGGCGATACCCGGCTGTCCTATGTGGAGCTTAACCGGCGCGCCAACCGGTTGGCGCATCTGCTGATCAGCCGGGGCGTGGGGCCGGAGCGGTTCGTCGCCCTCGCGATGCCCCGCTCAGCGGACCTTGTCGTGGCGGCCATGGCGGTGCTGAAGGCCGGTGGGGCATACCTGCCGATCGACCCGGGCTACCCGGCGGAGCGGATCCGCCTGATCCTCGACGACGCCCGGCCCGCGCTGGTGTTGTCCATGACCGGCCAGATCCCGTCCCACGACGACGTGGCCTGCTTGATGCTCGACGAGCCCGGCGTGGTCGAGGCGCTCGCCGGGAGCCTGGCTGGAAACCCGGTGGGCAGGCTGGTTGCGGCCAACCCGGCTTACGTGATCTACACATCCGGTTCGACCGGCCGCCCCAAGGGCGTCGTGGTCACTCATCAGAGCGTGGCCGACCTGATGGCCTGGGCGGCGGCCGAGTTCGGCGCGTCCGGTCTGTCCAGTGTGGTGGCATCGACCTCGCTCACCTTCGACGTGTCCGTGTTCGAGATCTTCTGCCCGCTGACCGTCGGCGGGACCGTCCAGATCGTGCGTGACCTGCTGGCGCTCGGCGAGGGCGTGGTGCGCGGCCCGGTCAGCCTGGTCGGTGGTGTTCCCTCGGCGTTCGCCCAACTGCTCGCCCAAGGCACTCTTCCGGTCAGCGCGGATACCGTCGTACTCGCCGGCGAGGCACTGCCGGCGAAGATGGTCCGGGACATCCGCGAGGCACTGCCGGACAGCAGGATCGCCAACATCTACGGCCCCACCGAGGCGACCGTGTACGCGGCGGCCTGGTATTCCGACGGTGGCGACCAGCAGGAGGCGCCGCCCATCGGCCGCCCCGTCGCCAACACCACCGCCTACGTGCTCGACCCGTCGCTCCGGCCCACCCCGATCGGTGTTCCCGGCGAACTGCATCTGGGTGGCCGGGGCTTGGCCCGCGGATACCTCAACCAGCCTGGCCTGACCGCCGACCGGTTCATCGCGGACCCGTTCGGTGAACCGGGCGCGCGGATGTACCGCACCGGAGACGTGGTGCGGTGGAACGCGGTGCCGGATTCCGCCGCCGCGGGCGGGAGTGCGCCGGCGAGTGGCGACCTTGAGTATCTCGGCCGGGCCGATCATCAAGTGAAGATCCGCGGGTTCCGGATCGAGCTCGGCGAGGTCGAGGCCGCTCTGCGGGGCCACGAGGACATCACTGACGCGGTCGTGGTCGTGCGGCAGGAGGAGTCCGGGCACAAGCGGCTGGTCGCTTACGTGGTCGCGGCGGCCATCGACGTCGCCGGGCTGCGTGACTTCCTCGGCCGGATCCTGCCGGACTACATGGTCCCGTCGGCGTTCGTCGCCCTCGACGGGTTTCCGCTCAACTCCAGCGGGAAGCTGGACCGCGGCGCCCTGCCGGAACCGGACTTCGGCGCGGGCCGGACCGGCTATGCGCACCCCAGGACCGATGCCGAGCGTGCGCTCGTGCGGATCTGGGCCGGGGTGCTCGGGCTGGACCGGGTCGGCGTCCAGGACAACTTCTTCGGGCTGGGCGGCGACTCGATCCTCAGCATCCAGGTGGTCTCCCAGGCCCGCCAGGCGGGCTGGGAGCTGATGTCCCGGGACCTGTTCCTGCACCAGACCATCGCCTCCCTCGCGCCACACGTGACGCGGGCACAGGCCCAGGCGATCGACCAGGGCCCGGTGACCGGCGCGGTGCCCTTGACACCGATCCAGCACTGGCTGTTCGAGTCCCGTACGGCACGACCGGAGTACTTCGGCCAGTCGCTGGCGGTGGAAGTGGCCGAAGATGTCGATCACGCTGCCCTTCGGCGCGCGCTGGCCGCCGTGATCGCGCACCACGACGCGCTGCGAATGCGGTTCGAGGTTGTGGACGGCCGGTGGACGCAGAACAACGCGGCCGCCGAACAAGCAGATGTTCTTGAGGTACGCGAGTCGTCCGGCAGCGATGGTCAGGTGGTGTTCGATCTCGGAAGTGGGCCGTTGCTCAAGGCGGTGTTGCTGGCCGGCGGCGAGCGGCCGGTGCTGGCGCTGGCCGTGCATCACCTGGTGGTCGACGGTGTGTCGTGGCGAATCCTGCTGGAGGATCTCGACGCCGCGTACCGGAATGTCGCTCTGCGGCCGAAAACCACGTCATTTCAGGAATGGTCGACCAAGCTCACTGAGCACGCACTCGGTGATGGGTTCGACGACGAGCTGACCTACTGGGACACGACCGTCCCGGCCGACGGTGCGGGACCGGATGTCGTCGGCTCGACGCGGTCGGTCTCGGTGTCGCTGAGTGCCGCGGAGACCAAGCACCTGTTGCAGGACCTTCCCGGGGTGTACCGGACCCAGGTCAACGATGTGCTGCTGGCCGCGCTGGGCCGGGTGCTGGGTCGCTGGACCGGTCGTGACCGGGTCGTGGTGGACCTCGAAGGGCACGGCCGGGAGGACCTGCTGGCGCGCGTGGACCTGTCCCGCACGGTGGGGTGGTTCACGACCATGTTCCCGGTGGTGCTGGCGGCGTCTTCCGGTGACTGGGGAGCGGTGCTGAAGCCGGTCAAGGAGCAGCTGCGTTCGGTGCCGCGGCGTGGCCTCGGGTACGGCGCCCTGCGTTACCTGGCGGGCAAACTGCCCGGCCGGCCCGCGCCGCCCGTACGGTTCAACTACCTTGGTCAGGCTGACTGGGTGACCGATGACGGTGGACTCTACCGGGCACTCCACAGCGGACTCGAGTTGGGCGACGATCCGGCGGCGGCCCGTACCCACGCGCTCGACATCGTCGGCAGGGTCGAGAAGCAGTCCTTGGAGTTCACTTGGTTCTACTCCGAGAACGTCCATGACGAGGGCACGATCCGCGAGCTGGCCGAGGAGCTGGCTTCGGCGTTGCGGGAGATCATCGCGCACTGTGCCCGGCCGGGGGCGGGCGGCCGAACCCCATCGGACTTCCCGCTGGCGCGGCTGGACCAGGCAGGCGTGGATCTCCTTGCCGGGGACGGACGTGCGGTCGAGGACATCTACCCGCTCACCCCGGCACAGCGGGGAATGGTGTTCCACGGAGTCTCCCAGGGCGACCAGACCGTCTACTTCCAGCAGCTGACCTTCGTGCTCGGCGGTGTCGCCGACCCACGGATCCTGGCGCAGGCCTTCCAGCACATGGTGGATCGGAACCCGGTGTGCCGCAGCAGTGTCGTCTGGGAGGACGTCGACGAGCCGCTGCAACTGGTCCTGCGTGACCTCGAACTCCCGGTGACCTTCTTCGACTGGACCGAGTTGCCCGCGACCGACCGGCGGGAGCGGCTCGGCTCCTTGCTCGCCACTGACCGGGCCGAAGGGCTGGACCTGCGTACCGCCCCGTTGATGCGGCTCGCCCTCGCGCGGCTGTCGGCCACCGAGGTTCAGGTGATGTGGACCTTCCATCACGTGCTGCTGGACGGGTGGAGCATCTTCGGTGTTCTTTCCGACGTGTTCGCCGCCCACGCCGCGCTGTCCGAGGGCCGGCCGCCGGAGTTGGTGAACCGCCTGCCGTTCCGCGACTACCTGCGGTGGTTGTCCGAACAGGACCAGCAAGCGGCCGAGGCGTACTGGCAGAACACCCTCGCGGGCCTCGATTCGCCAACACCCTTGCCCTATGACCGCCCGCCCCTGGACGCGCACCACGCCGAATCGTCGGACATCGTGGCCACGACTCTGCCCGCGGAGGTGAGTGACCGGGTGCGCGCGGTGGCCCAGCGGAGCGGTCTGACGCTGAGTTCAGTGATCCAGGGCGCGTGGGCGTTGGTGCTGTCCGTCTACAGTGGTCAGACGGATGTGGTGTTCGGCACGACGGTGTCCGGCCGTCCGGCCGAGCTGATCGGCGTGGAGTCGATGACCGGCATGTTCATCAACACCATTCCGACCAGAGTGGACATCGGCTGGCGCGGGAAGCTGCTGGAATGGCTCAAAGACCTGCAGGCCGCGCAGGCCGGCGCCCAGCGGTTCGGCTTCGCCTCGCTGGCCCGGCTGCAGAAGCTCAGCGGTGCCACTCTGTTCGACAGCATCGTGGTGGTCGAGAACTATCCGATCGACGACGAGGCCGCCGCGTCACATGGGTTGCGGTTGCGCGAGCTGTCGGCTCTGGAGACGACGAACTACCCGCTGAGCGTGATGGTGAGTCCGGGGACGGCGTTGTCGATCGAGCTCGGGTACGACCCGGCCTTGTTCGACAGGACGACGATCGCCCGGCTGGCCGAGCACTTCGCGCTGGTCCTCGGCGGCATCGGCGACGACGTGGACCGGCTGGTGTCGCAACTGCCGATGGTGGCGGCAGCCGAACGGCACCAGGTGCTCGTCGAGTGGAATGACACCGGCCACGAGCTCCCGGTGGCGACGATATCGAGCCTGTTCGCCGAGCAGGTGCGGCTTGCCCCGCAGGCAGTTGCCCTCACGTCGGACGCGGGCACACTGACGTACGGCGAGCTGGACGCGCGGGCCAACCAGCTGGCGCATCGGCTGATCCACCTCGGTGTCGGCGCCGATGGTCTCGTCGGTGTGCTGATGGAGCGTTCGATCGATGTCGTGGTCGCGGAACTGGCGGTGGCCAAGTCCGGTGGGGCCTACCTGCCAGTGGATGTACGAGCCCCCGCCGAGCGGATGCGCGCCATGCTGGCCGGTGTCTCGGTGCTCCTCGTTGACCGGCGGTGGGAGCCGACGGCAGATGATGTCTACAGTGGACATCGCGTTGTCGTGGACGCGGATGTGCAGCTGGCGCAGGAGTCGCTCGACCGGCCCCCGGTGGTCGTCGACCCGGAGGACCTCGCATATGTGATGTACACGTCGGGATCGACGGGCACTCCGAAAGGGGTGATGGCTCGCCAGTGCGACGTGGTTGCCTTCGCCCTGGACCGCCGGTTCCGTGGTGGCGGGCACGACTGCGTGCTGCTGCACTCGCCGCTGGCCTTCGATGCCTCGACGTACGAGCTGTGGGTGCCCCTGCTCAACGGGGGCCGGGTCGTCCTTGCGCCGCCGGGGGATGTCGATGCCGACGTGCTGCGACGGATGATCGACCGCTACGGGGTGACCGGGTTGTTCCTGACATCCGGGTTGTTCCGGATGGTGGCTCAGGACGCGCCGGAGTGCCTCGGCGGTGCGCGGGAGGTGTGGACCGGCGGAGAAGTCGTTCCGGCCACGGCGTTGCGGCGTGTGGCGGCCGCCTGCCCAGGGCTCGTGGTCGTCGATGTCTACGGACCGACCG
>CBIMJO010000574.1:0-6509 GCA_966244135.1 uncultured Actinocrispum sp.
GACCGGAGGGGGACGACGACATCGCTCGGCGGCATGATCCCGACTGTAGTCTGTCGAAAAGACTGGGGAAGGGAAGCGCATGTCATACCCAGAACCGCTGTACAAGGGCGACTCGGGCGAGGTCTCGGCGTACTACCGGCCGAATGACCACGCTCCGGAGCTGGTCTACCCGCACGGCACCAGGATTCACTACCTGGCCACCGGGGAGACGACGGCCGGTGGTTACGGGCTGTACCGCTACGAGATGGTCACCAACGGCGGGCCCGGCCCGCACTTCCACCGGACCATCTCCGAGTCGTTCTACGTCCTGTCCGGCACGATCCAGATCTACAACGGGGAGAAGTGGATCGACACCGAACCGGGCGACTTCGTGCACGTGCCGGCCGGCGGCATCCATGGGTTCCGCAACCAGTCCGGTGAGGAGGCCTCGATGCTGATCCACTTCGCGCCGGGCGCCCCGCGCGAGGCCTACTTCGAGGGTCTGGTGGAACTGGGATCGAAGACGGACGAGGAACGCCAGGACTTCATGCTCTACCACGACAACATCTGGGTGCCGTGATCCTGTGCGCTGAGGCGGCGGTCCGGGTCCCGGATCGCCGCCTTTTTCGTCGATGTCCTTGTGCTGTCAACGAAATGCAATCGGTTGCTTCACCCCGGCGCATCACCCCGGCTGAGTTGATCACCCGCTCACCGTCACAAACCGCCCGCCTGCCGAAGTAATCGGATCGTGCTGCCTGGCATTGGGAAGGCTAGGGGCTGAGGCATCAAGGGTTGAGGGAGCCGGTCGTGTTCGAAGACTTTCGGCTGAGTGAAGACGGGCAACGCAAGCTGGCCGCCGCGGGGACACCCAGACGGTGGCGGCCGGGGCAGGTTCTGATGAGGGAGTCGGACAGCGACGACCACGTCGTGCTGATCATCAAGGGGCAGGTGAAGATCTCCTCGTCCGCGCCGAGCGGCCGGCAGGTGTTGCTGGCCATCAGGAGCGAGGGCGACCTGCTCGGCGAGGCGTCGGCCATCGACGGCGGGACGCGCTCGGCCACGGCCACCGCGCTGACCGACGTCGAGGCGGTGATGTTGTCCAGCGCGGACTTCCAGCGTTGCGTGACCACAACACCAACAGTGGCTTGGGAGTTGCTGCGGCTGGTGGTGGGACGGCTGCGCGAGTCGACGCGGCGGCGGCTGGAGTACGGTGCCTACGACGTGCCGACCCGGACTGCGTTGTTGTTGATCGATCTGGCGAGCACGCACGGGGAGCCGAACCGCAACGGGATCACGATCAAGCTGCGGCAGAGTGATCTGGCGGACGCGGCGGGGGCGTCCCGGGAGGCGGTTGCCAAGGCGCTCAAGGTGTTCCGGGATGCCGGGGCGGTGCGGACGAATCGCTGCAACGTGGACGTCCTGTCGATGGACCTCCTGCACCGCTTCGCTGAACCCGCCGCCTGAGCCGCGTGTCTCACGTTCGTCCGCGGTGTGTTTCACGTTGGTCCGGGGTGTGTTGCGCTTTGGGCGCGGGGGCGGTTCGATTTGGTGTGCGCCGCCCCCAAACAAAATCGAACCGCGATGGTGCCTGCTGGCGCCGCGTTGGGGTGTTCATTAGACGCCGCGAAAGGTCTGATCCGGGAGTATGGGAAACCCCTCGTGAGTGTTCGGGTCTCACGAGGGGTTTGTGTGCTGTCAGGTTATCCGGGTACCAGGTTGGGGCATTCATTCTCCTTTCGGTTCGGATATGCCGTGGTGCTCGCGGATCATCCTCCTTATCACGGTCTGGGCCTGTGGGTTGGGCCAGGCGATCTCTCCCCGGAAATCGGCGTGGCCGGTGAACCCGGTGCCGACGGACAAGGTCTCCCCGTTGGTGTTGGCGATGGTGAGGATCTGCTCAAGTGGGGTTTCACGGGCGAACTCGCGGTCCTGGTGGCGCAGGGCGCTCATCAGTGAGTCGGGGACGGGGTAGGCCGCGAGTTTGGTGCTGACGATGTCGGTGTAGTGCCATTCGGTGGTCTGGTCGACGGTGATGTCGCCGGTGCCGAAGTCGAGCTGGCAGTGGTAGGTGCACAGGAGGCTGTCGGTCAGGAACACCAGGAGGATTTCGTAGGAGCTGGCGCGGATGAGGGTGTCGCGGCCGCGGCGGATTCGCAAGGGGCCGCGCAGGGCAACGTCGGGGAGGCCGACAATGGCCTGGACGGGGTGGATGAGGTCGCCGCCGCGTGATTTCAACCGGGTGTCCAGTAATACGCGGGTGCTGGCGCGGGAAACGAGTGTGGAGATGTCGTCGTCGAGCCAGGCGTCCATTTCCTCGTCGCTCGGTTTGGGCTCGGCGGCGGCGTAGTGGCGGCGGTAACGCTGGTGCACGCGAAGGTCTTCGGCGCCTTGTTTGGTGATCCACAACGCCAGCACCGCGATCAGGAACGAGGCCGCGTTGAACAACACCAGGGCCAGGATCGCCAGCAGCCCGGCGAACCCGAACAGCACCGCGTACCGGTTGCGGCCCTGCGGTATGGGGGTCGGCGTGAAGTAGCGCTGGACCGCCTCGGCGCGGGCGGACTGGTCGTCGATCCGGCCGACCCGCTGGCAGACGGCCTGCCACGCGGCGCCGGTGGGGGTCCCAACGTGGTTGAGCAACGGCCAGAGGTCGTCGGCGGTCAACCGCGACAGCACACGCGAGAGGTCAGGCGACGGGGCTGTGTGGTGGTAGTCGTCCTGGACGATGGCGGACAGGATCTGGGCCTGCAGCGCCGCGGTGGTGCCGGCGTACTCCAGCGCCCTGGCCAGGTGTTCCTCCACCAACCGGATCCGTTCGGGGTTGGCGTTGCCGGGCGCGCGGCCGTGCAGCAGCGCGACGGCCAGGTGGAAGTGGGCCGAGCCGGAGCCGCCGGTGCTCAGCGCCGTGCGGAACTCCTCGGCCGCGGTCGAGTAGCGTCCTTCCTGCAGGGCACGCAGTCCGCTGCCGAAGTGATCGGTCATCGTGTCGAGCTGGTCGGTGGTACCGCTCATGCCCGTTCCTCACCTGACGAAGTAACCAGGCGACGATCCTCACCGCCGGGGCACGGGGAAGTCTGTGGAATTTGACGCACAACGGAAATGTCCAGTAGTTGTCCACTCCGCGCGGAAATGTCCACTCGGCGGGGCTCGTTTATCGGTGCTGCGTAAGGCATTCTTTTCCCGGTGGAGAGCATGGCCGAACTGCGCCGCGGGCGGCCCGGGCACCGGGTCGTCGAGCGTGTGCTGGCCGAGCCCGGCCTGCGGTTCCGGGCCATTGTGGACTCCTACGCGCGCAGGTACCGCCTCGACCCGGACGAGCTCTACCAGGTCAGCAGCGAACGCCTGCTGCGGCAGCGAACCGTGCTGCCTGAGCACCACGGCCTGCGCGGCTGGCTGGACCGCTGTGTCCGCTACGCCGCGCTCGACATGGTCAAGGAACGCTACCGGCAGCCGGTCACGCTGGCCGTGCTGCCCGAACCGGTTGCGGCACAACCGATGGACACCGTTGGCTGGGAGCAGGGGCTGGTCCAGCGGTTGCGTCGGGTGCTGAGCACCGACCAGCTCAAGGCGACCCTCGCGCTCGTCCGCGACCCGGACATCGATCTGCGCGAGCTGGCCAGGCTGATCGGCAAGAGCTACGCCGGAGCCCGACAGCTGAAGTCCCGTGCGATGGCGAAACTCGGCGGCCTCATCGGCCTGACCGCGGCCGAGCTCGCCGCCTACCGGGGCTGGCGCAGGGGCGAGGGGGTAGCGGATGTGGCCCGCCGGCTGAAGATCGACCAAGCACAGGTCGAGCGGCTCCGGCGGGCCGCGTCCGTCAAGGTGCGCCGGTTCCTGTGGCCTGAGACGCCTGCCAGCGGATCCCGTAGGCGAGACCGGGCGTGAGCTCGTGGAACCTGGTGTGGATCTCGCCGGCCCCGTCCAGCGGCAGCAGGTCGCCGGCCGGCGCCGGGTCGTCGATGTCACGTGAGAACGTGTTGTTCAGCCGCCACACCTTGTCCGGCGGACTGTCCACATTGAACCGGACGCGCAGGTCGAACTCCACGCACCGGTTGCGCGGCACGCACACGTAGTGCGGGGACATCGTCCGGTCCGGGCGGACCCGGGCGCGCAGGCCGATCTGGTGGGACTCGTCGCGCCGCAACGGTTTCGGCAGCTGCAGGCGGAACCCGTAGCGTTCGGCGCTCTCCATCTGCATGCGGGTCAGCCGCCCGCCGTGGAACACGTCGATCTCCAGCTCGTCGGTGCGCACGGTGCCGTTGCGGCTGGGCGGCGAGGTCAGCGTCATCGCCAGGTCGACGAACTCCAGCCGGTCGCGGTCGGACACGATCCGCCGTAGCTCGAACGCCTCCGGCGTCGGCTGGTCCAGCGCGAGCGAGACCTGCAGGAACTCGGTGTGCCAGCCGGCGCCCGGCTCGACCGGCCGGTCCTCGACGTCGGCGGTGCCCGCGGTCGCCACCTCGGCCAGCCGCTCGATGCCCTCGTCGATCCGCCTGCGCGCGGTGCGTTCGTCGCGGCCGAGCTTCTGGGCGACCAGGTGCACGCGGTCCTTGTAGTACGGCAGCCTGACGTCCTCGCCGAGCGCGAACGCGGCCAGCACGGCGATCCGCAGGTCCTCCGGCAGCTCTTCGGCCCAGCGCAGCAGGTTTCCGCCGATCTTGCGGCGCATGTCCGCGGCCGCGTCGTCGGCGTGCGTGCCGGTCACCGCCCGCAGCGCCGGACCGACCCGGCCGGTGATCGAGCTCGCGAGGATTCCGCGCCCTTTGCGGAGCGCCTTCAATTCCTCGACGAGCTGCTCAACGCGGACCCTCACCGGGCGCCTCCGACTCGACCGCATGGACCGGGCAATCGATTACCGTAGCCGCCCCGGCTGGCCCGCTCAAGCCGGGCGCGCACCGCGCGAGTCGTTTCCCAATCAATCAGGAAACCCGGGACATCTTGTCCGTGCCGCGGGCCGCTGACCATGATTCAACCGCGCCGATTGAAGGCGGAAAGTCATTGAACCCCAAGCGTTTCCGGGGTGATTCGAGCTGCCCGCGGGAATCGGTGCGACGTAATTGCCGCGACATCGAGAGGGGGTGCGGCGGCGATGCAGACCCACAGTGTTCTGGCCTGGTTGCTCGGGCTTATCGGCTGATCGAGTGTCCCAGGCTGACACAGAGGAGTCCGGCCGCGGCATCTAGTCTGCGGCCATGACCGAGCCGGCCGGGTTTGGCGCCGAGCTGAGAAGGCTGCGACTGCAGGCCGGTATCTCGCTGTCCGGGCTGGCCCGCCGGGTGCCCTACAGCAAGGGTTACCTCAGCAAGGTGGAAACCGGTCTGGCGCAACCGAATATGACGCTCGCGCACATCTGTGACAACGAACTGGGCACCGGCGGGCAGCTCGCCACCCTGGTTCCGGGCATCCGGCGCGGACCGGGCCGGCCGCGCGTGCTGGAGCAGGGATTGGCCGGGCTGCCCCCGGTGACCGAACATTTCACCGGCCGTACCGGCGAATTGACTCAGGTGCTCGACGCGTTTTCCCGGCCCGCCCGGGCGGCGCCGGTGTGTGTGCTCGACGGGATGGCCGGTGTCGGAAAGACGGCACTGGCCGTGCGGGCCGCATACCAGCTGTCGGGGCATTTCCGCGACGGCACTCTTTTCCTTGATTTGCGCGGATACGCGCCGGACGCGAAGGAGGTTTCCGCGGGGGAGGCGTTGCACCGGATTCTGCGGCTGCTGCGGGTCGGCGCCGAGGACATCCCCGGGCATCTGGAGGATGTCGCCGCGCTGTACCGGGATCGCTTGCGCGGCAGGCGGATCCTGATCGTGCTGGACAACGTGCGCAGCGCGGGCCAGGTGGTCCCGCTGCTGCCGGCCGAGCCCGGCTGCGGCGTCCTGGTGACCAGCCGCAACCGGCTGACCGCGCTGGACGACGCGCGGCACGTCTCGGTCGGCCTGCTGCCGCAGCCCGAGGCGGCGCGGCTGTTCCGCTCGGTGGCTGGCACCCGGCTGGCCGGCGAGCGACCACAGACCCACCAGCCGGTCGGCCGGATCGTGCAGCGCTGCGGCCGGCTGCCGCTGGCGATCCGGATCGCCGCCGCCCGCTACCGCGGCCACCCCGCCTGGACGGTGGCCGGGTTCGACCGGCGGCTCGCCGACGAGGAGGCTCGCTTGGCCGAGTTGGATGACGGTGAGCGCAGCGTGTCCGCCGCGTTCCACCTGTCGTACCGGGACCTGCCCCCGGACCAGCGGCGGATGTTCGCGTTGCTGGCGTTGCACAAGGGGCCCGACATCGACCTGTCCGGTGCGGCCGCCCTGGCCGGCACCGGCCTGCGGCAGACCGAGCGGCTGCTCGAACGCCTGCACGACGCGAACCTGATCATCCAGCACGTCGACGGGCGCTACCGGTTCCACGACCTGGTGCAGGCGTTCGCGGCCGAGCACGCGACCCTGCCCGGGCCGGAACAGGACGCGGCCGTGCGGCGGCTGCTGGACCACGCGCTGGGCGGGGCCGAGGCCGCGGACGTCTTCCTCGCACCGCACCGGTAC
>CBIMJO010000575.1:0-6507 GCA_966244135.1 uncultured Actinocrispum sp.
CCCGGCGAACCGCTTGGTCAAGGACGCACCCAAGACCAACGCCACTCTCACCACCCGCCCCCAGAATCGTGAATTTCACTCACATCGCCGCACGATAGGGAGAGAACGATGTTGAAGCAACCATTTCCGCTACCCGAACGATCCAGATTGGACGGAAATAATGTCCACAATGGACAGATACCGGCCGGTTCCAATAGGCCATGTTATCGTTAACACGATCGGCGTCAAGACCCATTCGACCGCCCACCGCGTGGCGGGACGGGCTGAGACGATCGGACCAGCACCCGAAACCGGTACCGGGACAGGACATGACGGCATCACCGCAGCCGGAACCGGTGTCGCCCAAGGACCTTCGAGCCGCCTCGGCGCGGCGCCCGGCGATCCGCCGGTGCGGCCAGGGCGTATGCACGCCAGGGCGGGCAGCCGATGATCGGCTGCCCGCCCTGGTGTGCCGCGGGTCCTGACCGGACGCTGTGCCAGCTGATACAGCGTCAACTGGACGCTGTATCAACTGGACACAGTGGCCAGGTGGTCCCGCACCCCCTGCCCGAACGCGGTCGGCGTGCCGCTGTAGTCGGTGATCAGCGCCGGCCCGCTGGTGCATGGCCACGTGTTCCACGTCCAGCCCAGGTAACCGACCCCGTGGGTGTCCGCCCACGCCATCACCTGGTCGACGAAGCCGTGCGCACAGTCGTTCTCACCGACCTCGCTGATGGTCAACGGCACCTGTGCGGCCACCGGCCCCCACTGGCTGTCCCAGCAACTCGTGCTGACGCACGCGTTGAAGTTGTACACGTGGGCGAAGGCCATCAGGTTGTTCAACGGGTCCGCCGGCCGGTACTGCAGCCATTGCGCGATGTTGTTCGACCACGTCAGGCCACCGACCATCAGCACGTTGGTCGCGCCGGTCGAGCGGACCGCGTTCACCAGGCTCTGGAACCCGGCCACCTGGTAGCCGATGCCCGGGCAGGTGCCACCGTCCCGGAAACACCGCCAGCCCGCCGTGACGTCGTTGGCCGGGATGTCCGGGAACGGCTCGTTGAACAGATCGAACACCACCGCGTCGTTGCCCTTGAACGCATTGGCCACACCGGTCCAGAACGAGGCGGCGTACTGGGCGTCCGGCATCGGCTTCTGGCAGTTGGCCTTCGTATCCGTGCAGTTGGCTCCCGCACCGCCGTACTGCCCATAGTTCCAGTGCATTTCGACGATCGGCGTGATCCCGGCGGCGATCAGCAGGTTCACGTACGCACGGACGTTCTGCTGGTACGCGCTGCCGCTCGCGCCGCCCGCGGGGACGTTGGCGGTGCCCAGCCAGCACTCCTCATTCAGGGGAACTCGCACCGCCCGCACCTTCCACGACCGCATGGCCGTGATCGAGGCCTGGTCCATCGGCCCGTCCCACATGCCGTTGCCCTGGATGCAGGCGAACTCGCCGCCCGAGCGGTTGACGCCGAGCAGCCGGTACGTGGCTCCCGCAGCGGTCACCAGCTTGTTGCCCGAGACGTGCAGCGCGGGCGCACCACTGGCGGGACCGTTGACGGTGACCGTGACCGGTTCGGACACCCCCACCCCGCCTTTGTCGTCCGTCGCCCGTGCCGTGAGCTGGTAGACCCCCGCGGGCACGTTGGCGAACGTCGCGCTGTAGGGCGCGCTCGTCGCGGTTGCCTGCAAGGCGCCGAGCGCGAAGTCGACGCGGGCGATGCTGCCATCGGAGTCGGTGGCGGTCGCGGTGGCGGTGATCGTGGCCGGGGCGTTGAACGTCGCTCCGGACGCCGGACTGGTGATGACCGCCTTCGGCTGTGCGTTGGAGCCGTTGCAGGTGACGTTGTTGACCGAGAAACCGGCCGGCTTCGGGTTGCTGCCGGTCCACGAGCCGTTGAAGCCGATCTGCGTCGACGCGCCGGTGGCCAGGCTGCCGTTCCAGGGCAGGTTCACCCCGGTCACCGCGGCACCGGACTGGGACCACGTGGCGCCCCATCCGTTGCCGGACAGCTGCTGACCGCCGGGGAAGGCGAACCGCAGCGTCCACGCGGAGATCGGGTCGCCGAGGTTCTTCACGGTCACCGCCGCGGTGAACCCGCCCTGGCCGGGCCCGTTGTTCCAGTCATTCGTGGTGTACGTGACCTCGCAGCCGGTGGCCGCGTTCGCCGGTGCGGCCGGCACGGCCAGGACCGCCAGTGCCACCGAGACGCCGATGGCCAGGGTCCGCCACATTCCGCTCACCACCTTCATGACACCGTCCCTATGACAGTCCGTAGCCGGACGCGCCGACCCGGAGGCCCTGAGGCGCAGGGTTTCTGAGAGCGCTTCCAGAACACGGTGGCTCAACTGGCCGTGCACGCCGGGCTCGGCGCGCTGTTGGTCCCGTTCCAGGAGGCCAGGAACCCGAACGTCGTACTCGCACCGGCGCCGACAGAGCCGTTGTAGCCGACGTTCTTCGCCGTGACCGCGGCCCCGTTGGCCGTGATCGACGCGCTCCACGAGGAGGAGATCGTCTGTCCATTCGCGAACGTCCACGTCACGGTCCAGGCGCTGATCGCGGCGCTGCCCGCGGTGACCCGCACCTCGCCCTGGAAACCGCCCTGCCACTGACCGACGATCGCGTAGGTGGCGGTGCAGGCCTTGTCACCCGGCGGTGGCGGCGGAGGAGTTCCCGTGCCGCCGTAGGACTGGTACAGGGAGTTGTAGGCGGGCTTGGGCTGGAGGTTCTCGTCGAACGGCAGCGCGACGCCCTGGCCGGGGAAAGTGGACGGAATCCAGGAGTACTTGTCCGACAGGCCCCACGTGGTGATGCCGACACATCCCTGTACCGCCAGGCACGCGTCGGCCACCTTGGTGTAGTCCGCCGCCTGCGTGGCCAGCTTGTCCGAAGTGGACGGTGTGTTCATCCGGATGTCCAGCTCGGTGATCGCGACCTCGACACCGAGATCGGCGAACCGCTGGATGTTCTGCCGCATCGAACCCGGCACCTGGCCGAGAATCAGGTGGGCCTGCAGGCCGACGCCGTCGATCGGCACGCCCTGCTGCTTGAACGACTTGACCATGGCGTACACGGCGTCGCTCTTCGCGCCGATGCCGTCGGTGTTGTAGTCGTTGTAGTACAGCTTCGCGCCCGGGTCGGCCGCACGGGCCGCCCGGAAGGCGTCGGCGATGAACCCGTCGCCGAGCTTCTGCTGCCAGAACGACTGACGGCGGGTGCCGTCGTCATTGAACGCCTCGTTGACCACGTCCCACGAGTACAGCTTTCCCTTGTAGTGCGTGGCTTCGGCGTTGATGTGATCGAGCATCGCCTGGTGCAGCTGGCTGGCGCCCAGGTTCTGCACCCAGCTCGGTGTCTGGCTGTGCCAGACCAGGGTGTGGCCGCGGACGCGCTGGTTCGCCGCGACCGCGGCGGCCACCAGGGAGTCGGCCGGGGCGAAGTTGAACCGGCCCTGGCTGGGTTCCGTGGTGTCCCACTTCATCTCGTTGCCCGGCGTCAGCATGTTCGCTTCCCGGGCGCCCAGGGCCTTGTACGTGGCGTCGTTCCATTCGCTGACCGTTGCCGCCGTGCCGAAGTAGACACCTTTCGCCGCGGCCAGATCCCGCAGGCCACTCGCGGCGCCGGCGTGGCCGGCGGGCAGAATGACAGCGGCGGCGACCGCGGCGGCGACCGCACCAACACTGTGTCTCATGGGCTCACCTCGTTGTGGCATGTCCACAGTGGACCTTGGCCGACCGTGGACACGGCAGGGACACAATTCTGGGAGCGCTCCCAGGTTCGAACTGTATCGAGTCACCCTCGTGAAGGCACTCCGCCAACCGGGCCATCCGGCGGTCACGCTCCGCCGCCGGTCACCCACGGTATCCGGCCCCAGGCCGACCCCGTAGGTCTACATGTGTCCTCCGCGAATGTCGCGACGGACCCGCAGCCGGTACGGGTCGCCGCCGCGGCCGGAGTCGTCGCACAGCGCCCGGTAGGCCTCGAACAGTTCCTGGTACACCTCGACGTTGGCCGCGATCGGCAGGTAGACGTCGCGGACCACCGATCCCATGACAGCGGCGGCGGCACGGATGTCGGGATACGCGCCGGCGGCCACCGCGGCGTGCATAGCCGAGCCCAGGGCGGGGGCCCGCACCGAACCGGTGATCGACACCGGCAGGTTCGTGACGTCCGCGAAGATCTGCATCAGCGGCTCGTCACGCACCAGGCCGCCCGTGACGACCACTTCCCGCACCGGAACGCCGGCATCGGCGAACGCGTCGACGATCGTGCGCGTCCCGAAGGCGGTCGGCTCGAGCCAGGCGCGGCCGGCATCCCGGGCAGGCGACGTGCGTCCGGCGAGCCCGCTCCGCCCGGCGTCGTATCCCCACAGCCCAGGCACGATGCCGCCGTCGACCACGCCGCATATCCCTGGTATCTCACGTAGTTCCGGGCTGTTCAGCAGGTGACACGTGGACGTTCCCATGACGGCCGTCAGCTGGCCGGGCTCGATCGCCCGTGCCGCGGGTGCGGCGACGTGCGCGTCGACATTGCCCACCGCGACAGCGATCCCCTCGGGCAGACCGGTCCACGCGGCCGCGCGGGCGGTGAGCATCCCGGCCGGGGCACCGGCCCGCCCCAGCGGATGGGCCAGCTTGTCCACGACGAAATCGGTGAAGCCGGGATCCAGCTCGCCGAGGAAGTCCCGGCTCGGGTACTGCCCGTCCTGGTAGATGCCCTTGTAGCCGGCGCCGCACATGGTCCGCACGTAGTTCCCGGTGAGCTGCCAGACGATCCAGTCCGCCAGTTGCACGAAGTGCCGCGCCGCCGCGTAGATCCGGGGTGCCTCCGTCACGATCTGCAGGGCCTTGGCGAACTCCGACTCCGCGCGGATCAGGCCGCCGTACCGGGGCAACCACTTCTCGGCCCGCTCCCTCGCCAGGTCGTTGATCCGGTCGGCGTGCGGCTGGGCGGCACGGTGCTTCCACATCTTGACGTACGCATGGGGTTCGTCGGCGTACTCGGGCAGCTGGCACAGGGGCGTGCCGGCCGCGGTGACCGGAACCATTGTGCAGGCGGTGACATCCGTGCCGATCCCGATCACCTGCCGGGGTTCGGCCGCGGCGTCGCGCAGCGCCTGGGGAACCGCGGTCCGCAGCACCTCGAGGTAGTCCACGGGAACATGCAACGCCCACCCCGGCGGCAGCGGACGGCCATTGGGCAGGCTCTCGCCCAGAACCCCGTTGGCGTACGGGTGAACCGCGGCGCCGACCTCGGCGCCGTCCCGGACCCGGACGACGACCGCCCGCCCGGCCTGGGTGCCGAAGTCGACTCCGATCACGAGGGGTTCCACGCGTGCTGCCACACGGTCCTCCTTCGTCGCGTACCAGCCGGCTGTGTCCGCACTGTGACGAAGAGTTGATGTTAGCGATAACACTCGTCCGGTCAAGAGGCATGCGGACGGTACCGATTCCGACCGCGGCCATCCGGCGGCGAGTGCCGGGCCCTTCGGCCCGGCCGCGCACGCCGGATCGTCCGGGAACTCGAGCGCCAACGCACGCATCACCGGCACGCCCTCGGCCACGACCGGCCGGGCTGTCCTGCCCAAGCAAGGCATCCGGTCAGTCGAAGCGATTCGACGCCAGCCGTCCGGCCGTATCCGGCACAAGGCAGCGACACCGGTCGTCCCGTCCTTGACGGGCGCCGTGGCGTGGCGTGATAGTGATGGGCGTCGCTCGGCTCAGGCACCCCGAAACCCTTGGAGGCCCCGGACCACTCTCCCAATGAATGTTAGCGCTAACACTGATAGGCGGACCCGCTGTCCGGGTCGGCCCGCAGCTCTCTGCGACCATTGAACAAAGGAGTTCACTATGGTCTTCCGACCATGGACGCCGCGTACCAAAAGGACACTCCTAGCGGCCGGTGCGGCGACAGCGCTCGCGATCGGCGTCACCGTCGGGACGGCGGCACAGTCCCAGGCGGCCACGCAGGGACCATGTGACATCTACGCCGCCGGCGGCACGCCCTGCGTCGCCGCCCACAGCACCACCCGGGCGCTGTACGGCACGTACAACGGCGCGCTGTACCAAGTCAGGCGTTCGTCGGACAACACCACGAGGGACATCACGCCGCTGGCCGCGGGCGGGGTCGCCAACGCCGCCGCACAGGATTCCTTCTGCGCCGGCACCACCTGCCTGATCACCATCATCTACGACCAGTCGCCGCGGAAGAACAACCTCACGCAGGCGCCACCCGGCGGGTTCCCCGGCCCGGCGCCGGGCGGATTCGACAACCTCGCGAACGCGAACGCGGCGCCGATCACCATCGGCGGGCAGAAGGCCTATGGCGTGTTCGTGGCTCCGGGCACCGGATACCGCAACAACAACACCAACGGCGTCGCGACCGGTGACCAGCCGGAGGGGATGTACGCCGTCTTCGACGGCACGCACTACAACGGCGGCTGCTGCTTCGACTACGGCAACGCCGAGCGCAACAGCCGGGACAACGGCAACGGCACCATGGAGGCCATCTACTTCGGCAACATC
>CBIMJO010000576.1:0-6502 GCA_966244135.1 uncultured Actinocrispum sp.
GGCAGGTCGGTCTCCGGGATACCGAGCAGCTCGCAGACGACGGCGAGCGGCAGTTGCTCGGTGAACTCCGGCACGAGGTCGATCTCACCGCGCTTGGCCTCAAGCGCGGCCAGCAGGTCGTCGACGATCTCGACGATGCGGGGGCGCAGGGCCGCGACGCGGGCCGGCGTGAACTCCCGGGACACCATCCCGCGTAACCGGACGTGGTCCTGGCCGTCCTGGACGAGCATGTGCTCGCCGGACACCAGGGGCAGGAACGGCCAGTCGCCAGGCACCTCGCCGTCGCGCAGGGCAGCCCAGTGCGAGGGGTGTTTGCCGAACCGGGTGTGGTCGCCGGCGAGAACCTCCCGCACCGCGGCATGGGTGGTCACCGCCCACACCCGCACTCCCCCGGGTAACTCGACGGGCACGACCGGGCCGGCCGCGCGGAACCGTGCGTAGGTGTCCGGCAGGGACTCGTCGACGGCGGGTAAATGGAAGACGGCAGTGCTGGCGGTCACGTCGTTATCCCACCCTCCACTCGGGACTCCGTGATGGGGAACGGTAACCGAGCGGCTGCGCGCCCTACAGTGTTCGCGCAGGTAATGGCGTATTCAGGCCGTCAGCTCGCCGAGCAGGGATTCCTTGATCTGCGGCCGGCTGCCGGCGACCAGGGTGAACACCGCCTCACGCACCAGCCGCTGGCCATGCCCACCAGCGAGAATGCCCGAAGCGCCTTCGGCCACCACCAGTGCCCCGGCCGCGCGGTAGGCCAGGGCGGATGCCTCGGCCCGGGCCGGGTACAACGCTTCCAGGTCAGGCAAAGCGGCATCAAGCCTGCCACGGATGTCATCGGCCTGAGCCACAATCGCCTCGGCAGCCGCTGATTTACCAAGGGAGTCAATAAGTTTCGCGCAGCGCAACGCGAGCCCGATGGGCAGGCAGCCGTTCATCCGGGATCCGACCGCCCGGGACTGCCGGAACTCCTCGACCGGCACAACGCTGACAATCCGCTCGTCGGGGACGAACAGGCCATCCAACCGCAGATGGACGGTCTGCGTTGCTTGTGCCGCAACGAGGTGGTACATCGACGCGGTCAGTCCCGGCACGGTTTTGGTGTCCACCAGGGCGTTCACGATGACGTCACCGGTGTGCCCGGACAGCTGGAGCACCTCGGTGATCCCCCAGCCGGACACGAACGGGCCGTCACCGTCGAAAACCCAGCCGCCATCGGCCTTCCGGGCGCGCAGCCGCGGCGGATCGGTGAGCACACCGGCGAAAGCCACGCCCGCGCGCACCTTCCCTACCACCACGTCGTCGAGAAACCGGTCCCGCAACGGCAGATTCTCCGTGCCGGAGAGTCCCATCGCCACGGCGTGGTGCTGCATCCACACGAACGTCGTGGACAGGCATCCGCCGCCGAGGGTCTCGAGCACCTGCACGGCGGCCTGCAGGTCCACACCGGAGGTCAGCAGCCCGTAGAACCAGCTGTCGGCCAGGACCCGGAAATGACTCTCCGGCACCACCCCGCCGGTGTCGACCAGGCCGGCGTCCGGGAACAGCACCGTGTCGGCGACCCACCTCGCGCGCTCCACCACGTCAGTCACCCAGCCAGCATACTGACGGCGGGTAAGGCTCGCCTAAGTCGCGGTGCGGCGTAGGGTCACGCCATGGCCAAAGCCCCGGCCGACAAGGTCGCTCTGTTCGACACCCTCGTCGAGCTGTTCCCGGACGTCGAGCGCAAGGGTGCCGGTTTTCCCTACACCTCGGTCAACGGCAACATGTTCTCGATGCTCAACGAGAACGGCACGCTCGCACTGCGCCTGCCCGAAGCCGAGCGGGAGGCGTTCCTCGCCAGGTACGACACGACTCCCAATGTCGCCCACGGCGTCGTGCAGAAGGAGTACGTCGTCGTCCCAGGCAAGCTGCTGGCGCGCACTGAGGAGCTGCGCGAACACTTCGCGGTGAGTGTCGCGTATGCCCGGTCGCTCAAGCCGAAGGCCACGACGCGGCGGAAGAAACCGGCCGGTTAGACAATGCCCACCGGCCTACGGGTGGACACCGAAGGGGCCGAGCACGCCGAGGTCGATGCGGGTGGACTCGACCATGGCGTGGGCGTTGTCGATGGTGAAGACATCCGCGCCGGCCAGTTTTCCCGTGTAGGCGGCGATCACCGGGGCGGCCGTGCGCCGGGCGGCTTCGTCCAAATAGGACTTGAAGATCGCCCAGGAGTTGCCCGACGGGCCGTATTTCTGGAAGAAGGGGGTGGGGTCGAGGCCTTCGATCGCGGCTTTGGCGTGGGTGGCCAGGTCGTCCACATAGTTCTTCTGCAGCGTAGCGTCCGCTCGGGTGCCGAGCCTGCCCAGATGGCCGCCGACGAACGTCGTCCACGGGTAGCTCATGATCCGCTCGTGGGCCCGCACCCAGTTCTGGATCTCCTGTGACACCGCGAGTCCCTTGAACGGGGCCCAGCCGGGGAACAGCACGTCGATCACGAGCAGCGTCTGGTAGTCCGGCGCGTGGACGAAGATGTTGTCCGCGGTGTGGTTCGGGCCGTGGTAGGCCAGTTCCAGCCGCTCGCCACCGACTCGCAGTGTGTGGCGGTCGCGGAATGTTGTGGTCGGCAACGGCCGGTTCGGGTCACGGTCGGTGCGCAGCAGGCGATCGGTCTCCGCGTGGGCGATGCGTTCGACCGAGTTTCCGAGGATCCCGGCCGCTCCGATGTGGTCGGCGTGGGAGTGTGAGTACACGAGGTGGGTCACCGTGCCCGGTCTGCCGTTGGCCGTCGTGACGTCGTTGATCGCCCGTAAGAGGTTGTGCCCGATGGTGGGCGGGGCATCGACGAGCACCACACCGGTCCGCGTGCTGAGGAACATCGCCTGATAGGTGGAATCGGTGACCCAGTACAGGTTTCCCTTGATCCGGGCCACGTGATAGCCGAGCTCGTTGGGCTGCGGGCCGAACGCGGACGGCGGGATCGGCGCGTAGTCGGGCAGTGAGTCGGCGTGCGCCGGTCCCGCGAGGGCCACGGCAGGGATTGTGGTAGCCGTCGCCGCGAGGAAGACTCGCCGCGTGCTGGTGCCAGGTTTCATCAGTGATCACCCTCGATGAGCAACTAGTTCAATGTTCAACTATGCCGAAGTGTACGTGCTTGCGCACGCAAGTCAATACTGCCGATGACCACCCGAACGGCGTGTTGTCGCCGCCTACAGCTGCGCTGATCTAGAGTGGCCGGACAGCTGCGGGCAACGAAGGAGCTTGCGGACGCCAGTACAGGAAGGGCCGGTGTGATGCCGAGGAATCAGGGGCGTGAGCCCGCAGGGCCGGCGGATCTCGACGCCACGGTCGCCCGCCTGCACCGGGAAACCCCGCTGTGGCAAGCATTCCTGTCAGTTCACCGGCACATCGTCGAGCGGCTGGCCGAGCAGATGATGACCGATCACCGGCTGCCGCTCGACTGGTTCGACGTCCTCATCCACCTCGCGGACGTGCCGGGCAGGCGGCTGCGCCAGCATGAGCTGCGCGACCGTCTGCTGCTGAGCGAGAGCGGGGTCTCCCGGCTGCTGGTCCGCATGGCCAACGCCGGCTTTCTGGAGCGCACCCCCGCCGATGACGACCGTCGTGGAGTGGCGGTGGCGCTCACCGAAAAGGGGGCGGCCGCGCTGGTCGCCGCCACCGGCTCGCACCTCGAGCTGGTGGCCGGACTGTTCACCGGCAAGCTCGACGCGGCCGAGGTCGTGGCGTTGCAGCACATCCTGGCCAAGCTGGACACGACGTCCGACTGAGATCAGCAGCTTGCGTGCGCAAGCATCGACACCGAGTGAAGTCCCCCTAGGGGTCCGGCTGGTCGAGGTCGCCCAGTTCGGAGAAGACGAAGACGCGCACGGCGTGCCCGGTGTTCGGGTGGACCTGGGCGAGATAGGCCGAGACCGGACTGCCGACGATCTCCTCGATCGCCTCCAGGAACTCCGCCTTGGTCGCCTCGTACAGGGCCTCGTGGTGCCGGACCACGGCGTCCAGGTGTCCTCGTTCGCTCAGCACGGCGTCGGCAACGGTCAGACTGTCCACAGACAACACGACGAGGCTGATCGGTTCGTCGTCGCTGACCGAGACCTTCACGTTGCGTGGCCCGCGCCCGTAGAACGACCGCTCCAGACTCGTGATCTTCTCGGCCACCGCGTTGCGCTGTGCTCTGGTTATCCGCACCGGGCCACCATATAGTGGCCTTTCGGGCCGTGCCGTTGGGAACGCGTGAGTGCGCGCGCGTGTCGCGGCGACACGACTCGAGCGAGATGACAATCCGTGCTGGCCTGAGGCGACGGGATCCCCCGGCGGGTTCAGGACACCGCGGGTTCGAGCGAAAGGGCTTGTCTCGTGACGAAGGTTTCCATGGTGCCCGCACGGCGCCTCAGACACATTGTCGACGACATAGCGAACACCCCCGATATCTGGCTGCCCGAGGTCCGGTTCGACCTCTACGAACGTCACTGCGTCCGGCTTCGGCGCGATGACGAGTCCGAGGTCTGGCTCATCTGCTGGGACATCGGCCAGGACACCTTGCTGCACGACCACGGCGGCAGCGTCGGCGCGTTCTCCATCGCGCGCGGCTCACTGGTGGAGGACTTCGGCAAGGTCGGCTCCCCCACCCTGCGCACCAGGCGACATACCGCCGGCACGACTGTCGGGTTCGGCAGGAAGTACCTGCACAACCTGGTGAACGTGGGGATGGAGCCGACGGTGTCCATCCACGCCTACTCTCCTCCCTTGCGCGTGATGAACTTCTACTGCTGGCTGCCGACCGGGACGCACCACCTGCGCGCCATCGAGTGCGACACCCCGGAACCGGACACCGCTGTCCTCGAGGCACAGGCCGGCGCCCTGCGCGCCGCCCAGCAGTGAACGCCATCTCCAGGCTGCTCGACCAGGCACGGGAGCGGATCACCCGCTACTCCCCTGCCGAGGCAGCCGATGCGTTGCGCCGCGGCGCGGTCCTGGTGGACCTGCGGCCGACCGAGTACCGATGGCGGTTCGGGGAGATCCCCGGGGCCGTCCCGGTCTCGCGGCACGTGCTGGAGTGGCGGCTGGACGTGACAAGTCCTTGGCACATCAAGGAGTTACGCCACGGCGATCTCGACCAGGAGATCCTGCTGATCTGCAACGAGGGCTACACGTCCAGCCTGGCCGCCTACCAGGTGGGTGTCCAGCTGGGACTGACCGGGCTCCGCGACGTGGCAGGCGGGGTGGCCGCCTGGCGCGCCGCCGGATACCCGGTCATGTCCCGGCTCACCACGGAGCCGGAGCGGGCGGTGGGACCACCGGCGGGCGATCGTTGCACGTGATCGTGTTGGGCAGCAGCCACGGGGCCAGCCAGCCGCCGTCGTTGCCACCCTGATCGGTCAGGGAGAACTCCGAGCCGGTGGCCGGGAAGTGGAACGACCCGCAGTTGTTGACGCCGACCGCGCCGACATTGCGGGCGTCCACGTTCTCGAAGGTCGCCGAGCCGGACGAGCGCGCGCTCAGCACGGACGTGCCGGTGCCGTCCACCCGCAGGTCCTTGAAGTGCACGTTGGCGATCGAGTACAGGTCGCGCACCCCGAACTCCGACACCAGCATGAGCGCGTTGTAGGTGTTGTCCAGGAAGGAGTTGCCGACGACCTGGATGTCCGCGTCGATGCTCTTCTCCAGGGCGTAGATCCACAGTGCGCCCAGGCCGATGTTCCAGTTGAGCTCGTAGGTGCCGGCGCGCACGGTGGTGTTGCCGGTGACCCAGACGTGGCCGGTGAACGGCTCGGCGCCGAACCGGGAGCCGAGCTGGATCGCGCTGCCCTCCCGGATGGGGTCGGCGACGAGGTTGCCCGAGATGGTGTTGTCGGTGCCGCCGTAGAGGGCGATCCCGTTGGCCAGCACCGGGGTCTGGATGGTGTTGTGGTCGAACGTGTTGCCCGCGTCGGCGGTCTTGTCCGACCACATCGCCAGGCCGTCGTCGCCGGTGTTGCGGATGAAGTTGTTGGCCACCAGGGAGTTGGTGACGCCGGTGTGGAAGTTGACGCCGTCGCCGATCTGGTCGGCGATGACGTTGTCGCGGATCTTGAGGTTGCTCATCGGGCCGTCGAGCCAGATGCCGACCTTGGTCCGGTGGATGTAGAGACCCTCCACAGTGGAGTCGCTCAGCGCGCCGCCGATGCCGTTGACCTGGTCGTCGTCGATGCGTTCGCGGACGTCGCCCTCGATGGTGAAGCCCTTGAGGTGGACGTTGCGGCTGCCCGCTTGTTGATCAACTCCGTCGTTGACGTACTTGCCGTAGAAGCCGACTCCGGTGTGAATGGACTTGTCCGGCAACGGTTGCGGGAGCTTGACCTCGTGGCCCTTGATGATCGTGTGCCAGCTGCCGGCGCCGACGATGGTCACGTTGTCCACCAGGATGTGCCGGTTGACCTGGTAGGTGCCCGGCGG
Source organism: uncultured Actinocrispum sp. (assembly GCA_966244135.1). Classification (GTDB taxonomy): domain Bacteria; phylum Actinomycetota; class Actinomycetes; order Mycobacteriales; family Pseudonocardiaceae; genus Kibdelosporangium. The sequence continues at coordinate 6,433 of CBIMJO010000576.1, forward strand.
GAGGTAGACCTTGAGGCCGGTGAGCCTGGCGAAATAGCCGGCGAAACCGAGCGCCGTGATCGCGAAGAGC
>CBIMJO010000577.1:0-6484 GCA_966244135.1 uncultured Actinocrispum sp.
ATGGACACCGCCGTGACGCCCGAGGCGATCGCGGCCTACCTGGCCGGGTACGCCCTGGGCGCGATGGTGGTCGGCATCCGGCCAGGGTTCAGCGCCAAGCAGCTGGAGCACATCCGGTCCGCCGGGGTCACCGTGATGATCACCGACGATGAGATCAAGTCGTTGCTGGCAACGGAAAGCGAGCCGTTGCTGGTGACCTCCCGGCCGCAGGACGTGGCCCGGCTGGTCTACACGAGCGGTAGCACGGGACTGCCGAAGGGCTGCGTCTTCACGTACGAGTCGATGACGCCGAGCTCGAAGTGGCGGGACGCGGCGGGACTGGCCGGGCGGATGGACCGGCACCTGGTGTTCGGCAGCCTGGCCAGCGCGGTCGTGTACGACTACATGGAGCAGGCGTTGCTGCAGGGCGGCGTCATCGTGATCGCCGACGAGCCGCGATTCCCAGCGGTGATCGAGAAGTACCGCATCACGTTCACGATCATGAACGTGCCGCGGCTGTACGCGATGCTGGACTCGTTGCGGGACAACCCAGTCGACACCTCGAGCCTGAAGGGCATGCTCGTCGCGGGCTCGCCGCTGGCCCCGCACCGGCTCGCCGAGGCGGTCGAACGGTTCGGCCCGGTGGTGTTCCAGGGCTACGGCCAGAGCGAGGCCGGATCCCTGACTTTGCTGACACCATCGGACATCTCATCGGGTGTGCTCGCGTCGGTCGGGCGCCCGGTGCAGGGCGTGGAGATCGACATCCGGGACGGCGAGATCTGGGTGCGGCACCCGGCGTTGATGCGGGAGTACTGGGACAACGCCGACGAGACCGCCGCGGTGCTGGTGGACGGCTGGCTGCGGACCAGGGACATCGGTCGTCTCGAAGACGGTTTCCTCTACCTGACCGGCCGGGCGCGCGAGGTGGTCATCGTCGGCGGCTACCCGGTGTACCTCGGCCCGATCGAGGGCGTGCTCGCCACCCACCCCGGCGTCGACCAGGCCTATGTCGTCGGCAGCGCGGACGAGCAGATCCACGCCTTCGTGATCCCGGTGGCGGGCAAGGAACCCGCGGTGGAGTCACTGTCCACTTTGGTCGAAGCGGAACTGGGCCCGGCGAGTGTCCCGGCTTCGGTCCGGTTCGTGACGTCGGTGCCGGTGGCCGCCAGCGGCAAACCCGACAAACAGGCGCTACTCGGCGAGTAGGCCCAGACCCGCCACGAAGGTGCCGGACCGTTCGCCCAGCCGGGCGAAGAAGACCTCGTCGGCGCGCTCCACATCCGCGAGCGCGGGCGTGAGGACCTTCAGACCCGGATCGGTTACGCGGATCCGGCGGGCTCGTGCGTCCGCCGGATCCTCCTCCCGGGTGATGAGCCCCCGGTCAGCGAGCTTGCGGACAACCTGACTGGTCATCATCGTGTCCGTGCCCGCCTGCGTGGCGAGGGCCTGCTGCGTCGGTGGTTCGGTCTTCCCGAGCCACCACGCGGTCGCCAGCAGCACGAACTGCACGTGGGTCAGGTCGTGCGGGGCGAGCGCGGCCCGCATCGCCCGCTGCCACGCCAGCGTCACCTGCCACATCAGGAACCCAGGACTCTGCTCGGGGCCGGCCCAGCGGGTTCGTGGAGTCATGCCGCAGAGGATGCCAGCTTCACCAGCGCCCGCATCGCCTCCGGCACATCCCCGGTGACTCCCGGCCCGAGCGCCTGTGCCTGCTCGCCCTCGATTTCCACCCTGTGGGTGACCTTCGTGCGACCGTCAGTGGTCTCCACGACATGGATGAACCGCAGTAGCGCGCCAGGGATGGCGGTCTCGTCCGAGAAGCTGCGGCCTGGCGTGACCTCGGTGAGCGTGTAGGGGATGGGCGGCAGGCCCTCGATGACCATCGTGCCCCTGCTCCCGGCCGCGAAGGGGCCGTCGATCGTGATGCTCACGATCGACGTGTCCCATTCAGGCCATCGGGCTACATCCGCCCACAGCGCGTACACCGCGTCCGTTGAAGCGTCCGTGACCTCGGAGTGTTCGTACTCGTAAGTTGTCATGCGCGCATACTATAAGCGCGCATACTAAATGCGCAAGGGCCGACATCCACGCGATGCGACTGGGGCCGGCGACTTCACCGAGGCGGAATACCTTGCACTGCAACGGAACGTGCACGTCGCCGGCCGTGCGTTGACGAAACTGGTGCCGGAACGCCAACGCAGCGCCGAATGGCCCGCTGACCAGGCGATCCGAAAATTGTCAGACCCCGGACGTAAGCTGGTGGCCGATTGAAATTCGTGGGTCCGCGGACCCGCATCTGTCGGCCAAGGGGATGCCGCTGTGTCACAAGCTCCGCTAGCTGGTCTGTTGGCCGGTCTCGCAGGCGATCCTGTCACCAGGGTGGTCGCCGAGGCCGCCGGTGCGCCCGCCTACGACCTGGAGGGCCCGCCTGCGGTCCGCCCGGTGGTGGCCGCGACGCTGGCCGCCTCCTCGACGGTGCTGGCCGTGACGGCGACGGGCAGAGAGGCCGACGAGCTGAGCGCGGCCCTGCGCGACATCCTCGGCCGGGATGTCGTGGCCGACTTCCCCTCGTGGGAGACGTTGCCGCACGAGCGGTTGTCGCCGCGCGCGGACACGGTCGCCGAGCGGTTGTCCGTCCTGCGCCGGCTGGCCCACCCGGAGGGCGCGCCGGTCAAGGTGATCGTGTCGACGGTGCGCAGCCTGATCCAGCCGATGGCGCCCCGCCTGGGCGAGCTGGCGCCGGTGATTCTTGCGCAGGGCGGTGAGCACGACTTCGCGGAGCTCATCGAGCGGCTGGTCGTGCTCGCGTACACGCGCGTGGACATGGTGGAGAAGCGCGGCGAGTTCGCGGTCCGCGGCGGCATCCTGGACGTGTTCCCGCCGACCGCCGAGCATCCGTACCGCGTGGAGTTCTGGGGCGACGAGGTCAGCGAGATCCGGCCGTTCGCGGTGGCCGACCAGCGCTCGCTGCCGGTCAAGGTCACCGAGGTGGTCGCCCCGCCGTGCCGGGAGCTGCTGCTCACCGAGGAGGTCAAGCGCCGGGCCGCCGATCTGGCCACCGACCACGCGTCCGACGCGCACCTGGCCGAGATGCTCACCAAGCTGTCCGGCGGCATCCCGGTCGAGGGCATGGAGGCGCTCATCCCGGTGCTCTGCGACGGCGAGCTGGAGCTGCTCACCGACGTGCTGCCGGACGGGTCGCACGTGCTGGTGATCGACCCGGAGAAGATCCGCACGCGCGCGCACGACCTGGTCCGCACCGGCCAGGAGTTCCTGGAGGCGTCCTGGATGGCCGCGGCGGGCGGCGGCCGCGCGCCGATCGACCTGGGCGCGAGCGCGTACCGCGAGCTGGGCGACGTGGTGACGCACGCGCGCGGCACCGGCCGCCGCTGGTGGACGCTGAGCCAGCTGACCGGCGCGGAAGGCGTTGTCCCGCTGGGCATCCGGCCGGTGGAGACCTACCGCGGCGACATCCAGCGGGCGTTCGCGGACCTGCGCGCGCACACCGCGTCGGGTGGCGCGGCAGTGCTGGTGGTGCCTGGTTCCGGTACCGGTCAGCGTGCGGTCGAGCAGTTGTCCGAGGTCGACGTCCCGGCCCGATTCGCCGAGGACGGGCTGGCCGGGGCGCCCGCCAAGGGCGTGGTCACGGTCGTGCGGGGCGCGCTGGAGGACGGGTTCATCGCGCCGGACTCGGCCCTGGTCGTGCTCACCGAGACCGACCTGACCGGCGGGCGGCACGGAACGTCCACAAGGGACATGTCGGCCAAGATGCCGTCCCGGCGCCGCAACGCCGTGGATCCGCTGGCGCTCAAGACCGGCGACTACGTGGTGCACGAGCAGCACGGCATCGGCAAGTACATCGAGATGGTCCAGCGGACCGTCGCAGGGGCCACGCGCGAGTACCTCGTGCTGGAGTACGCCTCGTCCAAGCGGGGCCAGCCCGGCGACCGGTTGTTCGTGCCGACCGACCAGCTCGACGAGGTGTCCCGCTATGTCGGCGGCGAGCTGCCGACGCTGAACAAGCTCGGCGGGTCGGACTGGAAGAACACCAAGGCCAAGGCGCGCAAGGCGGTCAAGCAGATCGCGGCCGAGCTGGTGCAGCTGTACGCGGCCCGCCAGTCCGCGCCGGGGTACGCGTTCGGGGCGGACACGCCGTGGCAGCGCGAGCTGGAGGACGCCTTCCCGTTCACCGAGACCGCCGACCAGATGGCCGCGATCGACGAGGTCAAGGCGGACATGCGGCGCGGCGTCCCGATGGACCGCGTGATCTGCGGCGATGTCGGCTACGGCAAGACCGAGATCGCGGTCCGGGCGGCGTTCAAGGCCGTGCAGGACGGCAAGCAGGTGGTCGTGCTGGTGCCGACGACCCTGCTGGCGCAGCAGCACCTGAACACGTTCGCCGAGCGGATGCGGTCGTTCCCGGTCGTGGTCAAGGGCCTGTCGCGGTTCACCGACCCGGGCGAGTCCGAGCAGGTCATCGCGGGCCTGGCGGACGGCGAGGTGGACATCGTCATCGGCACGCACCGGCTGCTGCAGACGGGGATCCGGTACAAGGACCTCGGCCTGGTGATCGTGGACGAGGAGCAGCGGTTCGGCGTCGAGCACAAGGAGCACATCAAGGCCCTGCGCACGCACGTCGACGTGCTGACCATGTCGGCCACGCCGATCCCGCGCACGCTGGAGATGTCGCTGGCCGGCATCCGGGAGATGTCCACCATCCTGACCCCGCCCGAGGACCGGCACCCGATCCTCACGTATGTCGGCGGCTACGACGACAAGCAGGTCGGCGCGGCCATCCGGCGTGAGCTGCTGCGCGACGGCCAGGTGTTCTACGTGCACAACCGGGTCTCCACGATCGAGCGCGCGGCCAAGCGGATCCGCGACCTGGTGCCCGAGGCGCGGGTGGTGGTGGCGCACGGGCAGATGAACGAGGACAAGCTGGAGAAGATCATCCAGGGGTTCTGGGAGCGCGAGCACGACGTGCTGGTGTCCACCACGATCGTCGAGACCGGCCTGGACATCTCCAACGCCAACACGCTGATCGTCGAGCGCGGCGACATGCTCGGTCTCGCCCAGCTGCACCAGCTGCGCGGCCTGGTCGGGCGTGGGCGTGAGCGCGGGTACTCGTACTTCCTTTACCCGCCGGAGTCGCCGCTGACCGAGACCGCGCACGACCGGCTGGCCACCATCGCGCAGAACACCGAGCTGGGCGCGGGCATGGCGGTGGCCATGAAGGACCTGGAGATCCGCGGCGCGGGCAACATCCTCGGCGCGGAACAGTCCGGGCACATCGCGGGCGTCGGCTTCGACCTCTATGTCCGGCTGGTCGGCGAGGCCGTGGAGGCGTTCCGCAAGCACGCCGGCGCCGACGCGCCCGAGGGCGAGGAGGAGCTGGCCGACGTCCGGGTGGACCTCCCGGTCGACGCGCACATCCCGCACGACTACGTGCCGGGTGAGCGGCTGCGGCTGGAGGCGTACCGCAAGATCGCCGCGGCCCGTGACGCCGCCGAGCTGAACAACGTCTGGGAGGAGCTGAAGGACCGCTACGGCTCGCCGCCGCTGCCGGTCGAGCGGCTGTTCGCGGTGGCCTCCTTCCGCGACGTCTGCCGCACGCACGGGGTCACCGAGGTCTCCACCCAGGGCAGGTCGGTCCGGTTCACCCCGCTGGATCTGCGCGACTCCCAGCTGGTCCGGTTGAAGCGGTTGTACCCCAAGGCGAACTACAAGGCGGTCACGAACACCGTCGTCGTGCCCCGGCCGACCGAGGGCCCGGCGGGCGGCCGGATCGGCGCGCCCGCGCTGCGCGACCAGGATCTGCTCGACTGGTGTGTCAAGTTCCTGGAGTCCCTGGTGATCGCCCCGGCCCCAGTCGGGTGACTCAGAGGCTTGTGAGAGGCTAAGTACTGTGACGAAGGTGTTGAAGCTCGACCCTGCAAGCAGGTCTTCAGCTATGCGCCGATCCCTCGCGATGATCGCCGTGACCACAGTGTTCGTGGCTGGATGCAGCACCGGCCAAGGTGACCCGAAAGTGGCAGCCACGGTCGGCTCGACGACCGCGTCCACTGTCGAACAGGTGCAGCAGCGCCTGAACGACGTGCTGTCGAAGAACCCGCAGGCCCAGGAGGTGGCCAAGCAGCACAAGCTGGACCTGGTGGCCCGCGGGATCGTCACCCAGGACGTGCTGCACGTGCTGGCCACCGCCGCGGCCAAGACCGCGGGCATCACGGTCAACGACAGCATGCTGCCGGACCTGGCGCCCGCGCTCACCGGTCCGAAGGCCACCGGCGGCGACCCGTTCCTGACGCTCGTGGACAGTGCGTTCCCGGCCAACGACCTCACCCGCGACCGGCTGATCCTGGGCGAGCTGGGCCGCCGGTCGATCGGCAAGACCATCGTCACCATCGACGGTGCCGTGCTGACCGACGCCGACAAGGCCCGCAAGCTGGCCAAGGTCACCTATGAGGAGATGCTGGAGCTCGCCAGCGTCGGCGCCAAGGTGTTGCAG
>CBIMJO010000578.1:0-6480 GCA_966244135.1 uncultured Actinocrispum sp.
GTCTACGAGGCGGCCCGGCTGGACGGCTGCTCGGAGTTCTGGATGGCGCTGCGCATCAAGGTGCCGCTGGTCCGCCCGGCGATCGTGATGTGCTCGATCTTCAGCGTTCTGGCCGCACTGCAGCTGCTGAACGAACCCTTCACGTTGCGCCCGTTGAGCAACGCCATCTCGTCCGAGTGGACGCCGTTGATGAAGATCTACAAGGACGCCTTTGTGGACTCCGACCTCTACAGCGCGGCGGCGACGTCGGTGCTCTACACGCTGGCGGCGCTGGTCGTGTCGGTCGTCGCGGCCCGGGTCGTGCGGCGGGGTGCGCGATGAGGCGGGTCGCCTGGCTGCCCACCGCGGGCCTGCTGCTGGGCGCGATCTACTGTGTCGCGCCCACGCTGTGGATCCTGATCGCGGCGACGAAGTCACCGGCCGAGCTGTTCTCCACGGCCACCTACCTGCCGTCCTTCGGCTCGGGCATCCTGCACAACATCCGCGACCTGACCGCCTACCAGGGCGGCATCTTCTGGCGCTGGATGCTCAACAGCTTCCTGTACGCGGCCGTCGGCGGGGTGGTGGCCTCGCTGGTGTCGGCCGCCGCCGGATATGCGCTGGCCAAATATGTCTTCCGGGGCCGCAACGCCCTGTTCAACACCATCCTGGCCGGGGTCCTGCTGCCGCAGATCGTGCTGGCGATCCCGCAGTACCTGCTGCTGTCCAAGGCCGGCCTGACCGACAGCTTCGCCGGCGTACTTCTGCCACAGCTGTTCAACCCGTACGGCATCTACCTGTGCCGGATCTACGCGGCCGCCTCGGTGCCCGACTCGATGCTGGAGGCGGGCCGGCTGGACGGGTGTTCGGAGTGGCGGCTGTTCACCTCGATCGGCCTGCGGCTGATGGCTCCGGGCCTGGTCACGGTGTTCCTGCTGCAGTTCATCGTCATCTGGAACAACTTCCTGCTGCCGTTCGTGATGCTCACGTCCGACAGCCAGTTCCCGGTGACCGTCGGCCTGTACAGCCTGTTACGCCACGGGGCGGCGGAGGCCTCGCTGTACTCGCTCGTCATCACTGGCACGTTGTTGTCGATCGTGCCGGTCGTGGCACTCTTCCTCTCGCTGCAGCGCTACTGGCGGATCGACCTGGTCACCGGCTCCATCAAGTAGAGCGTTACTTCACGCCTTAAATTTAGGGTCTTTTCGTAACCGCGCCGTTATTGACGTGACGTCCGCCACGGGGTTGACTCGGCGCATCACAGCCAGACCTTGCCCGAGAGAGCCTTGTCCCACCACCATGTAACCGCTCTCACGACCGTCATCAACGACCACGAAGGAGGATCCATGCGAGCTACGCGCACCGCCGCCTTAGCCCTCGCTGGCATCCTGTCGATGGCCAGCCTCGCCGCCTGCAGCAGCAGTGGGAGTGGAGCCGGCACCACCAAGAGCGCGACGACCGTGTTGAACGTCGGCATGCCCAACGGCCCGCAGACGGAGAACAACAACCCGTTCCTCAACACCTCGGCGTCCCGCTCTCTGGGATACGCGCGTGTGATCTACGAGCCCCTCGTGATGTACAACGAGGTGAAGGCCACCGACAACACCAAGCCGTGGCTCGCCACGAAGTGGGAGTGGTCGGACAACTACAAGAAGATCGTGTTCACCATCCGGGACAACGTCAAGTGGTCCGACGGGCAGGCGCTCACCGGTGACGACGTGGCCTACACGTTCCAGCTGCTGCGGGACAACCCCGGCATCAACACCGACAGCGTCAAGTACAAGGACATCTCGGCCTCGGGCAACCAGGTCACGCTCGGCTTCGAGAGCTCGCAGTTCGTCTACCAGAAGAAGATCCTCGAGCAGTTCATCGTGCCCAAGCACGTCTGGTCGACCTACGCCAACCCGGCCACCGAGACGGTGAAGAACCCGGTCGGCAGCGGGCCGTTCACCCTCAAGACGTTCACCCCGCAGACGGTGACCGTGGTGGCCCGCGACGGCTACTGGCAGGACGCGCCCGCGGTCAAGGAGATCCGCTACACCTCCTACACCGACAACCAGGCGCAGACCACCGCCCTGGCCACCGGCCAGGCCGAGTGGAGCTTCGTGTTCATCCCGAACTACCAGGCGGTCTACACCAGCAAGGACCCGGCGCACTACAAGCTGTGGTTCCCGCCGGTGCTGGGCATCCACGGCCTGTGGTTCAACACCAAGGTCGCCCCGTGGGACAACCCGGTGCTGCGCCGCGCGGTCAACATGGTGGTCAACCGGGACGACATCTTCACCCAGGGTGAGGCCGGGTACTTCTACCCGAAGGTGGACAACATCACCGGCATCCCGACCCCGGCCGGCGAGAAGTTCATCGCCCCGGAGTACAAGGACAAGAAGGTCACGGTCGACGTCGACGGCGCCAAGAAGCTGCTGACCGACAACGGCTTCAAGCTCAACGGCGACAAGCTGGCGGACCCCGGCGGCAAGCCGGTCGCGATCACGCTGGGCGTGCCCAACGGCTGGACCGACTACGTCACCGACCTCGAGATCATCAAGGACAACATGTCCAAGATCGGTATCGCGGTGACCACCAACAACACCAACGCCGACGCGTGGACCAAGGCGCTGGACACCGGTGACTTCCAGGGTGCCATGCACTGGACCAACAACGGTGCCACGCCGTACGACATCTACCAGTCCATCATGGACGGTGCGCTGTACAAGCCGATCGGCACCGGTGGCATCAACGGCAACTACGGCCGGTTCGAGAGCGCGGACGCCACGAAGGCGCTCAACGACTACGCCAACGCCGCTGACGAGACCACGCGTACCGCCGCGATGAACACGCTGCAGAAGATCATGGTCGAGCAGATGCCGGTCATCATCACCTCGGCGGCCAACGCGGGTGGCGAGTACTCCACGAAGAACTGGATCGGCTGGCCGGACGACTCCAACCAGTACGCTCCCGCCCAGCCGACGCTGGAGAACGCGCTGGACATCATCAGCCATTTGAAGCCCGCCACCTCATGACGGCGAGCAGTACACGCCAGGCGGCCTCCGAGACCACCGAGGTGGTCTTGGAGGCCGATGGCCTGACCAAGCACTTCCCGGTCCGCAGGCGCGGCCGGGAGCTGCTGTCCAGGGTCGCGCGCAGCGTGCAGGCGGTCGATGACGTCAGCCTCACGCTGCGGCGTGGCCGGGTCACCGCGCTGGTCGGCGAGTCCGGCTCGGGAAAGTCCACTGTGGCCCGTCTGCTGGCGCAGCTCTACCCGCGCACCGGTGGCGACATCCGGCTGCACGGCAAGTCAACCGCGGTCAAGGGCGGGCGCCGGTTCCGGGAGTACTCGCGCCGGGTCCAGATGATCTTCCAGGACCCGTTCGCGTCGCTCAACCCGGTGCACACCGTGCGCTACCACCTGACCCGGGCGCTGAAGATCCACGGCCGGGCCGGCAGGACGAGCGACGACCTCGAGAAGGCGCTGGCGGATCTGCTGACGAGGGTGCAGCTGACCCCGCCGGAGCGCTATATCGACAAGTTCCCGCACGAGCTGTCCGGCGGCCAGCGCCAGCGCGTGGCCATCGCCCGGGCGCTGGGCGCGGACCCGGAGGCGCTGCTGGCCGACGAGCCGGTGTCCATGCTGGACGTCTCCATCCGGCTCGGCGTGCTGAACCTGTTGAAGGACCTCAAGGAGCGCCTGCACCTGGCGATCCTGTACATCACCCACGACATCGCCTCGGCGCGCTACTTCGCCGACGAGACCATGGTGATGTACGCCGGCCGGGTGGTCGAGGGCGGCGACAGCGAGATGGTGACCCAGCGCCCCGCGCACCCGTACACGCAGCTGCTGATCGACTCGGCGCCGGACCCGGACCAGATCGCCGGGTCGAGGGCGGCCGAGAAGGACCGCGGCACCGGTGAGCCGCCGAGCCTGATCGACCCGCCCAAGGGCTGCCGGTTCCACCCGCGCTGCCCGCACGTGATGGACCGGTGCCGGACCGACCTCCCGCCCCGCTTCGAGATCGGCGACGGCGGCGGCCACTTCGCCGCGTGCTGGTTGTACGACGGCGACTCCAACGGTGCCAAACCGTCCATTGTGGATGCCTCCGCGGCGGTTCCGGACGAGGAGGTCCTGTGAGCTACCTCCTCAAGCGGATCGCGTTCTACCTGTTCACCGCGTGGGCCGCGATCACCATCAACTTCTTCATCCCGCGGCTGATCCCGGGCGACCCGGTGCAGTCGCTGATCACCAAGATGCGCGGCCAGCTGACCACCGAGGCGGTCCAGGCGCTGTACGTCCTGTTCGGACTGGACAAGAACGAGTCGCTGATCTCGCAGTACTTCAAGTACTGGGGCCAGCTGTTCCGCGGCGAGCTGGGCATCTCGTTCACGTTCTTCCCGAGCCAGGTGTCCGAGGTGATCGGCCAGAGTCTGCCGTGGACACTGCTGCTGGTCGGCATCACCACGGTGATCGGCTTCCTGATCGGCACCACCCTGGGCACGCTGGCCGGCTGGCGGCGCGGGTCCTGGGTGGACGCGGTCATCCCGGTGACGACGTTCCTGTCGTCCATCCCGTACTTCTGGCTCGGCCTGATCGCGATCGCCCTGCTGACCGGCCCGGACAGCTTCTTCCCGGCCAGCGGCGGGTTCGACACCGGCGTGGTGCCGAGCTGGACCTGGGAGTTCATCGGCAGCGCGATCCAGCACAGCATCCTGCCCGCGGTCACCATCCTGATCTCGTCGATGGCCGGCTGGATCCTGAGTATGCGCAACATGATGGTCACCGTGGCCTCTGAGGACTATGTGACCGTCGCGCATGCCAAGGGACTGCCGGAAAGACGCGTCATGGTCGGCTACGCGGCGCGCAACGCGTTGCTGCCCAACGTGTCCGGGTTCGCGCTGTCGCTCGGCTTCATCGTCGGCGGCACGCTGCTGGTGGAGATCGTCTTCTCCTACCCGGGCCTGGGCTACCAGCTCTTCCAGGCGGTCGGCACCAAGGACTACCCGCTGATGCAGGGCATCTTCCTGATCATCACGCTGTCGGTGCTGCTGGCCAACTTCGTCGCCGACCTGGCGTACATGCTGCTCGACCCGCGCACGCGAAGGGAGGGCTGAGGCATGGCGACTCCCGCTGCGGTGGCCGCGACCCCCGTCGCCGTCCAGTCGATGCCGAAACGGCGCAGGCTCCGGTTCGTGGCCAACCCCAAGGCCGCGATCGGCCTGACGATGATGGGCATCTTCGTGTTGCTGGCCATCATCGGGCCGTGGATCTCCCCGTACAACCCGTCCGCCCGGTCGAACGAGCTGGTCGGGGCGCCCTCGGCCGCACACTGGCTGGGTACGACCCACCTGGGCCAGGACATCCTGAGCCAGCTGCTGTCCGGCACGCGCAGCGTGATCCTGGTCGGCCTGCTCGCCGGTGTGGTCGCCTCGATCCTGTCGCTGCTGATCGGCGTCACGTCGGGGTATCTGTCGGGTACCGGCGCGGAAAGCCTGTCGGCACTGTCCAATGTGTTCCTGGTGATCCCGGCGCTGCCGTTGATCATCATCATCACGTCGATCCTGCCGCAGACCGGGGACATCACGATCGCCCTGGTCATCGGCCTGACTTCCTGGGCGTGGGGCGCACGTGTGCTCCGGGCGCAGACACTGTCCTTGCGCCGCAGGGACTACGTCGAGGCCGCCCGCGCGACCGGCGAGTCGACCTGGCGGATCATCCTGTTCGAGATCATGCCGAACCTGACCGCGGTGATCGCGTCGAACTTCATCGGCACGGTCATCTTCGCGGTCACCTCGGAGATCACCCTGGCCTTCATCGGGGTGAACACCAGTGGCGACAGCTGGAACTGGGGCACGATCCTGTTCTGGGCGCAGGGCCAGCAGGCACTGGCGCAGGGCGCCTGGTGGTGGTTCGTGCCGGCTGGTCTGGCGATCGCCCTGCTGGGCACGGCCTTGTCGCTGCTGAACTTCGGCATCGACGAGTTCGTCAGCCCGCGCCTGCGTGGCAGTGGCAAGACCACGGTGCGGACTGTGGACGGTCACAAGGTCCGGATGCGGGTCGGTTTCACGCCGGTGCTCGGCTATGGGCGGAAGGACGACTCGCTATGAGTGACGCCGTGCTGGAGGTGCGCAACCTCGACGTCGACTACGGCCTGGGCGACGACGCTGTCCATGCCGTGCAGGACGTGAACATCACGCTGCACCGCGGCGAGGTTCTCGGCCTGGCTGGGGAAAGCGGCTCCGGGAAGTCGACCCTCGCATATGGACTGACGCGGCTGCTGCCGCCGCCCGGGGTGATCGCCGGCGGTGAGGTGATCTACCACGGGGAGAACGGTGAGACGTCGGACATCCTGCGGATGACCGACGCTCAGCTGCGCAGGTTCCGCTGGGCGGAGACCGCGATCGTGTTCCAGGGCGCGATGAACTCGCTCAACCCGGTGCACAAGATCTCCACCCAGATGACCGACGTGATCAAGGCGCACGACCCGGGCAGCAGCGCACGGTCCCGTTTGG
>CBIMJO010000579.1:0-6478 GCA_966244135.1 uncultured Actinocrispum sp.
GGCCTTCTCCCGTTCCGCCGCGGCCAACGCGGCCTGCAGCACAGCGACCCAGATGCTGGACAACGCCTTGCAGACGACCTCGGTCTCCATGAGCCCCAACAGGTCCGCGCACGCCACGCGAGCCAGCTCATGCCGGCGCAGCGAGCGAGCCGCGGCCACGGCGCTGATCAGGTCCCGGTGCCGGCCGACGGCGATGCGCAACGAGGACGCGACCTCGACTGGGTCCCGGCCGACCAGCTCGTCGGTGTCCGCCAGCAGCCGCAACACTTCCGGCGCGCGGCCGAGCATCTCGGGCACCAGCTTCGACATGCCCAGCAGCTGCGCGAGCCGCTCGACGACCGCGCCTTCATCGCGCAGCAAACGCAGGTACCACGGCGTGGTCGCGAGCGCCTCGGACATCTTCCGGTACGACAGCAGGCCGCCGTCGGGATCGGGCGTGTGCGCGAGCATGTCCAGTAGCACCGGCAGCAACGCGCCCTGAATCGCCGCGCGACGCGAGACGCCTGAGGTCAGCGCCTGGATGTGGTTCAGCGCGCCTTCCGGGCCGGCGAACCCGAGCGCGCCCAGCCGGGCCGCGGCCTCGGTCGTCGTCAGCCGCAACGCATCGGTCGGCACCTTGGCCACGGCTTCGAGCAGCGGCCGGTAGAACAACTTCTCATGCAGCCGCCGAACCCGGTTGGCCTGCCGTTTGAACTCCGACAGCAGCACCTGTTCCTCGGCGCGGCCGCGCTCCGGCCGGATGCCCGCCGACCGGGCCAGCCAGCGCAGGTCGACGAGGTTGCCCTCCTCCGGGAACAGGTGTGTACGCCGGAGTTTCTGCAGCTGGAGGCGGTGTTCGAGGGTGCGGAGGAACCGGTACGACTCGCCCAGCGCGGCCGCGTCGGCCCGGCCGACGTACCCGCCCGCGCCCAGCGCGGCGAGCGCCTGCATGGTCGAGCCGAGCCGGAGTTTCTCGTCGCTGCGGCCGTGCACGAGCTGCAGGAGCTGAACGGCGAACTCGACGTCCCGCAACCCGCCGCGGCCCAGCTTGAGCTCACGTTCCACCAGGTCAGAGGGGACGTGGTCCTCGACGCGGCGGCGCATCTGCTGGACGTCGGCGACGAATCCGTCCCGGTCGGCCGCCGTCCACACCATCGGCCCGACGACGTCGAGGTAGCTCTGCCCCAGCTCGGCGTCCCCGGCGACGAACCGGGCCTTGAGCAGCGCCTGGAACTCCCAGGTGCGGGCCCAGCGCTGGTAGTACGAGCTGTGCCCGTCCAGGGTGCGCACCAGCGCGCCCGCCTTGCCCTCCGGCCGCAGCGCCGCATCGACCTCGAAGCACGCCGAGCTGGCGATGGTCATCATCCGGCTGGCCAGCCGGGTCGCCATGCCCAGATCGCCGTCGCCGACGAACACCACGTCAACGTCGCTGACGTAGTTGAGCTCGCGGCCGCCGCACTTGCCCATCGCGATCACGGCCAGGCGCGCGTCCGACGAGTCGATCTCGGCCTCGGCCACCACGAGCGCCGCCCGCAGGGCCTCCTCCGCCAGCTCCGTCAACCGGATGGTGATGTCCTCGAAGCCGGGCGCGTTCAGGGTCGGCTCGACGAGGTAGCCCAGGTCGTCAGCGGCGATCTCCAGCAGCTGCGCGCGGTACGTCGTCCGCAGCGCTTTGACGGCGTCCGGTCCGGTCTTGCCTTCGACCGCGGTGAGCAGGTCCGGCGCGCTCGCGTCGTACAACCCGTGCCAGCTGCCCGGGTTGGCGACGAGGAAGTCCGACAACGCCGTGGACGAGCCGAGCACCGCGATCAGCCGGCCGCGGAGGTGCACATCCTCGCGCAGCGCGCCATCCAGTTCGGTCCAGGCGTCACCGGCGGATTCGCGCAAGCGGTCAATACCACGCAACGCGAGATCGGGATCGGGACTGCGGGACAGCGCGGTCAACATCGGCTCCGCACCCTTCATCGGTCCGCCGTCGGTCCACCAGCCGGCGACGCGTAGCTCGGTCTCCGCGCGGTCGTCGGTCAGTCCGAACCGGGCGGTGGACAGGACAGTACGCGCGCGATCAGCCATCAGGGATAGAAACTACGCCAACCAGCCAGGTTCAGACCAACGGCAGCGTCGTCCGTGCCTGGTCGGCCAACTGCAGTTCCCCCGCCGCCAGCCGAACGAACCGCTCGGTGAACGGCTGCCAGGCCTCGGCGATGTCCGCGTGCGCCTCGTCCAGGCGGGCCGGTTCGAGGTCACCCGGCCGGGCCTGCGCGGCGACCTCGGGCTCGGCCTGGGCCCACTTGAGCACGATCTCGGTCGACGTCTCGATGTGGAACTGCACACCGTACGCGCTGCCGTTGAGCCGGAACGCCTGGTTCGGGTACTTGTGGGAGGACGCCATCAGCTCGGCGCCCGGTGGCAGCCGGTCGATCGAGTCCAGGTGGAAGTGCATGACGTCGACCACCATCGGCAGGTGCCCGAACAACGGGTCGGTCCACGCCACATCCCGCTTTGCGACCAGGCTCGGGCCGACCTCGGGGCCCTGGTCGCCGACCAATACCCGGCCACCGGTCGCGGCGGCGAGCAGCTGCCCGCCCAGGCACACGCCGAGCGTCGGCACGCGCCTGCCGACAGCGGACGCGAGCAGCTGGCGGACGTCCTTGAGCCACGGGTGCTCGAGGTCGTCCATCGCGCCCATCGCCCCGCCCAGGCACACCACACCCTGGAAGTCGTCGAGCGCGGGCAGGTCCTCCGCGAACGGGCGGACGACGGTCAGCTCCGCGCCGGCCGTGGTCAGCCAGTCGCCAAGGTTCGCCGCCGGGTCGGAGTCGTCCGGCTGGATCACAAGCACGCGCGTCATGTCTCTACGTTAGGTCCATTTGTCGGCTAGCAGCACGGGGGCCTGTCCATATGCTGTGACTGTGAGGTGACGCCATGATTCGCTCTGTCATCTTGGCTCTCTTCGGGTCGCTTCTGGCCGCGCCTGCAACGCATCTCGTGATGCCTTACGTCGTGGTGGCCGGGGCAACGCAGTGGCAGACCACACATGCCGCTCAGGCCGTGCGCCGGGCGGGCGGGACCGTGGTGGCTTCGTATCCACAGGTGGGTGTGGTCGTCGCGTACTCGTCCTCGTCGTCTTTCGCGGAGCGGGTGCGGCGGGACGTTGTGGCCGTCGGTGCGACGCGGACTGCGCCGGTGCCGGTGTCTCACTTCGCCCCTCGGAGGCGGGTTTCGTATACGGGGCCTCCTGGTTTTCCTACCGCTCCGGCTGAGGGGACGGGCTGGAACCTTGCCGCCATTGGGGCTTCTGGGACTCGCGGCAGTTCTTCGGTGACCGTAGGCGTGCTTGACACGGGTGTGGATGACACGCACCCGGACTTGGACGTCGACGTGAGCGCGTCGGTGTCGTGCCTGTCTGGGTGGGCGGATCGGGGTTATGGGGCGTGGCGGCCCACTTTGGACGGTCACGGCACGCACGTGGCGGGCATCATTTCCGCTGTGCGCAACGGGTCTGGTGTCGTTGGCGTGGCTCCGGGTGTACGGCTGGCTTCGGTGAAGCTGGCTGAGCTGGACGATGGGGAGACCGCCGAGAGCATGGTGTGCGGGTTCGTCTGGGCCGCCGAGCACGGGTTCCGGATCGTGAACAACAGCTACCGGTCGTTCCCTTGGCGCTACAACTGTCCTAATCAGACGGACCAGGCCGCGATTCTGTTGGCAGTGGGGCGAGCTGTGGCTTACGCGCAGCGGCGTGGCGTGCTTGTGGTGTCGTCGGGCGGGAACGCGGGTCTGGACTTGCTTGATCGCAAGGAGGACTTCGAGAGCCCAGTGGAGAACCCTGCTTTCCGCGCGATCGACAACAGCTGTATCCGGCTGCCGCACGAACTGCCTGGCGTGGTTGGGACTTCGGCCATTGATGAGAGCCTGGTGAAGGCCACGTTCTCGAACTACGGCATTGGCAAGATCCACGTCGCCGCGCCGGGTGCGCGGGTGTGGTCGACTTGGCCTGGTAACGCGTATTGGCTCGCGAGCGGGACTTCCATGGCTGCGCCACACGCCACCGGGGTCGCTGCGTTGATCGCGGGCCGGCACCCATCGTGGAGCGCCGCCCGGATCAAGGCGGCGCTGTTCACCGGCGCGACTCCAACGCCTTGCCCGGTCACGTATCCCGTTCCGCAGGTGTGCTCTTCTGCTTTGGGGCAGACGAGTTTCTACGGCTACGGGGTCGTGAACGCGTACTCGGCGGAGTCTTCGAGCGGACGGTAGCCGATGCGGGGGTAGATGCGGTTGGTGATCGGGTTGCTCAGGTCGGTGTAGAGCAGGACGTGCTCGGCACCCTGGTCCAGCGCCCACTGCGAGACGGCAGCCGTCGCGGCCGAGGCGTAACCGTGGCCGCGCTTGTCCGGCGGGGTGTAGACGGGGGCGACGCGGACCATCTTGTTGATCGGGCCTCGGGCACCCGCGAAGGCCACGGGTGTGCCGGCGTCTTCCCAGATGTACGTGATGGAGCCAGGTTTGAGGAAGTTCCGCGCCGAGACCTCTGCAGGTTCGGACACCACACCGTGCAGGGTGTCGTCGCGGAACCTTTGGTGCCACTGGATGAGCAGCGGGAGGTCGGCTTCGGTCGCCACGCGGGCCTGGCCGGGGACCTGGGGCGGCTCGAGGTCGCCGAGCGCGAAGAGACGCAGGGAGAAGATCAGCTTGGCCTCGCTGCCGGTCAGGGCGGTCCACGCGTCCCGGAAGGCGTCGACGGACTCCAGCGGCCCGCTGGCGGCGGCCAGATCGGGCCGGACCTCGTGCACCGCTTTGGCCACGCACTCCGCAGCGTCGGTCTTGGGCGGCAACGCACTCGTGATCAACGGGTACGGCGGCACCTGCATGACCGCGCCGACAACCGTTCCGTTGTCGTGCAGGGAGATCATCAACGTGTCCGGGTAGTCACGAGCCAACGCCGTCAGCGCAACCGTATGCCGAACCGGATCCCCCGCCAACACCCCACCGACCACACCCTTGAACGACTCATGAGTCTCATGCACCCGCGCTTCCATCTCCACACCATGCACCGCGCCGTGCAGCCCGTCGACCGAATATCGGTGCTCCTCAGTGGGCTCGCCTCGGGGCATTTGGGATGGGGCTAGGGACGCAGGAGGCGATCGCGGATCGGCCGGGTGGCGGGATGGACTGAGGGAGCGGAGGGGGTGTGGCTGGGGTTCAGGTGTCGGCGCGGGGTGAGACGGATCGCGGCTGGGCCCGATGTCAGGCAAGGCCAGCGCCAGCTGACCCCGGCCGAACGGCTAACGATCAGCACACGGATCACCGGAGGAGGTCGGGCTCGGCCAAACCCTGCGCGGAGCCGCCCGGCGAAACGGCAGGCGATCAGCAGGTAAGCGAGCTCGCGGATTGGTCTGGAGGAGGTCGGGCAATCCAGCATGGGGTCAGCCAGCGAAACGGCGGGCGATCAGCAGGTGAGCGAGTTCGCGATCGGGCAGGAGGAGGTCCGGCTCGGCAAACTCAGCGCGGGCTGGCCAGCGAGGCGATCGCAGGTAAGCGAGTTGGAGCGGCCTAGAGGAGGTCACGCAAGAGCACCATGCCCGCCGAACGGCGGACGATGGGCAGGTGAGATGAGCTTGGGGATTGGTCTGGAGGAAGTCGGGCTCGGGCAATCCAGTATGGGTCGGCCCAGCGAAACGGCGGGCTATGGGCACGTGCGTGAGTTGCGGATCGGCCTGGAAGAGATCCGTCTTGGGCAAACCCAGCGCCGGGCTGGCCCAGTCACACGGCGGGCGATGAGCAGGCTGCTGCTGCGGCCGGATCGCGGATCGGCTGCGGAGAAGGTCGAGCTAGGCAAAATGCAGCGCGATGGCGGCCTGGCCGAGCCGCGGCCGGTTACCAGGCGGGCGAGGTCGATGCCTCTGTTTCGAGGAGTTGGGGTCGGGCATGGCATTGAGGGCTTCAGCACCGTCGATCTAGGGAAATCCTGGATCGGTCTCGGGGAAGTCGGGCTTGGGGCACATCCAGTGAGGTGCCGAAGCGGCAGTGCGGCTGACGATCAAGGGGCGAAATCGCGGGTCGGTCTGGAGAAACGTCGGGCAGGGGAAGTGCGGCGCCGACCCAATCGGCCTGTGGGCGATCGAGGGGCGGGGGAAGGTTCTCTCGAGCGCGGAGGTATGGAAGGGCAGCGACCTGGTTTGGCTCGGCGCGGTTTCACAGTTGTTGAAGACATCCCGTGCAGAAGACATCGCGGCGCGAGCCGACGCCGGGCTGGACCAGGCCATGGCCGCAAGACGGCAAAGCAGCTCGATCTCGGCCAGGTCGGGCCAGAGGAGACCCGCCCGCCCTGGATCCCGCTAGCCGCAGGCGACAGACACGAGGTCAACCACGAGAAAAAGGCAGGCCGGGGAGAAAAGAAGGCGCAGACCGGGGCGGCACAACGGCCTTGGAGAAAAAGGCGCGGACATACGAGAAGAGGGCCTCGCGTGAACACAGCGAGACCCTCCCCTTAAGTAAGCTA
>CBIMJO010000580.1:0-6472 GCA_966244135.1 uncultured Actinocrispum sp.
GAGGCCGCCGAGGCCGGACAGGACCCTGGAGCCTACATCACGGCGCAGGTGCGCGATGGCACGGAATCCCTTGAGGTGCTGGTGGTTCAGCGCGACACGGATGGTGGTCTGCTGACGCCGCGCTGGGTTCCGGGCGGTGGTGAGCAGATTCCGCTCGACGCGGCGATGTCCTGGAAACAGGCCCGCCTGATCTCGGCGTACAGCCTGCGGATGCCCGTGGCGTTGAGCCATGGCGGGGTGATCGATGCCGTCATCGCTGAACTGGAACACAACCACTTCACCAGCTTCGAGCAGAACCCGCTACTGAAAGGGCAACTGGTGCTGGTGCTCGACGAGGACCGCAGCACCGAACTGCACGGATTCGCGCTGACCTATGACCTACGGCGGGGACTGATCCATGAGCGCGTCTGACTCCTATGACCTACTTGCCCAGCCATGGCTGCTGGCGCGTGACGTGGCCGGTGACACAGTCGAACTGTCTCTCGTGGACGCTTTCCGGCGTGCGGATCGTCTGACGGGGCTGCTCGGCGATGTGCCGACTCAGGTGTTCGCTCTGACCCGGCTGCTGCTGGCCGTGCTTCATGGTGCGTTGCGCCAGAAGCTCGATGTCGATGAGTGGACACGTATGTGGCGAGAGCGGACACTACCTACCGACCGCGTCGAGGACTATCTAGATCATTACCGGAGCCGGTTCGACCTGTTCCACTCGGAGACGCCGTTTCTCCAGGTTGCTGGGCTGCGCACGGCCAAAGACGAGGTATCGGAGCTGAGCAAGCTCATCGCCGATGTGCCGAACGGGCATCCGTTCTTCTCGGTTCGTCTGGACAGGGACGTGACGTTATCGTTCGCGGAAGCCGCCCGGTGGTTGGTTCACTGCCACGCCTTCGATCCGTCGGGGATCAAGTCGGGCGCGGTCGGAGACCCACGGGTAAAAGGGGGCAAGGGGTATCCGATCGGGACAGGATGGTCCGGCTACCTCGGCGGTGTGCTGCCGGAGGGCGTCACCCTGTTGGAAACCTTGTTGCTCAACCTCATCCCGCCCACAGCTAGGGCTGAGGATCTTCCGGCGTGGGAGCGACCACCTGCGGGACCGGAAGGGGCTGAGCGCACACAGACCGGGCCGGTTGACCTGTTCACGTGGCAAAGCAGACGCATCCGGCTGGCCCGGACCGGGGACCGCGTGGTTGGTGTGTTGATCTGCAATGGCGACAGGATCACACCGCAGAACAAGCACACGAACGAAGTCCACACAGCGTGGCGACGTAGTCAGGCGCAGGAGAAGAAGCTGCGGTCAGCCACTCCGGTGTACATGCCGCTGGAGCACAACGCCGAGCGTCTGGTGTGGCGAGGACTGCAAGCGATGCTGCCCAGCACGACGACCAATCAAAGCAAGGATCCTGCCGCGCGGTTGACACCGACCGTGGTCGAGTGGATCGGCAAACTCACCAACGATCGGGTGATCGCCAAGAACTACCCGTTGCGGCTGCGCACGATCGGGATGACCTACGGCAGCCAGAGTTCGACCACGGCCGAGATCATCGACGACTCCGTTTCCCTGCAAGCGGTGCTGCTCGACCAGGGCGCCGAAGACCTCAAACAGGTTGTCCTGTCGTGTGTCTCGGCCGCGGAAAGCGCCGCCACAGCCGTGGGCAAGTTGGCGGCCAATCTCGCCGAAGCGGGCGGATCTCGCGATTCCGACGGTCGCCGCACACGTGCCGTGGAGACCGCCTACGCCCAGCTCGACCCGCTGTTCCGCGCCTGGCTTGCCGCTCTCGGCCCAGCCAACGACCCCATGGAGTGCCAGATCCGGTGGCATTCCACCGCCTATGCAGCGGTCCGCGTGGTGGGGGACGACTTGGTGAAGGACGTGTCCCCCTCGGCGTGGGTGGGGCGCACAGTGAAAGGACGTTGGCTGAGTTCGACTCACGCGGACGGCTGGTTCCACCGTGACCTGCGGGCCGCGCTGCCATTGGCCGAGCAGCTAATGGACGCCGGGAAAGGAAGCCCATGACCGAAACCACCGCCCCTAGACGCACCGTGCAGGCCACTGTGGATGCACGAGTCGCGTCGTTGCAACGTGGATATCTCGCCAACCGGTCCGACAGCGTTGCCGCGCTGGCGCGTCTTCGCCGCGCTGTCGGCAAACCGCCCGGGAGCGTGTTGGACATCCTGGACTACACCCTGGCGCCCGAGTTCGTCTACGGGTGGAGCAACGATGAACCCAGTTGGGCCGAGACCGCCGCGCATCACGCGATGACCCTGTACGCGTTGCACCAGCAGTCGCAACCCCGCGGCATGCACCAGCCTGGACGGCGCCTCGGCGGCGCGGTGCGCCGGCTCATTTCCGGCTCCATTGTCGAGCCCACACACCCGATCGCCCGTCGTTTCGCCATGCTGGGCACGGCGGACAGCCTCGACGAACTCGTTCACCACCTGCGCGGTGTCGTCCAACTGCTGCGCGCCAACAGGATCCCCCTCGACTATGGGCTGCTGGCCAGCCAGTTGGTGACCTGGCAGAGCCCAGGCGGGCCAGCTCGGATCCGGCTGGTCTGGGGCCGTGACTTCCACCTGTCCAAGCCGGACACCGAACCCGACACCGAGTAACCATTAGCCCGAAGGAGCAGACCGTGGCGCGCACCATCATCGACATCCATATCATCCAGACCGTCCCACCCAGCAACATCAACCGCGACGACACCGGCAGTCCCAAGTCCGCCGTCTACGGCGGTACGCGGCGCGCACGTGTGTCCAGTCAGGCGTGGAAACGCGCCACCCGGGACGCCTTCGACGCGCTGCTGGATCGCGAGCACCTTGGTGTGCGCACGAAACGGGTCGTCGAACTGGTCGGCGAGGAGATCACTCGCCAGGCCCCAGATCTCGCCGATCGTGCGAACGAGTTGGCGAAGGCCGTGCTGGAGGCGGCCGGGATCAAGCTCAAGGCTGCGCGTAAGGAGCAGGCGCCCGACGAGTCGGAGTTCCTGTTGTTCCTGAGCAACCACCAGGTCTCCAATCTCGCCGAGCTGGCCGTCGCATCCGCGCGGGGCAACGAGGGCCCCAAGCTGGTGATCGACAAGAGCGAAGCAAAAGCACGGGCGGATCGGGATCACTCGGTCGACGTGGCGCTGTTCGGGCGGATGGTCGCAAACCTGCCTGATCTGAATGTCGAGGCGGCCGTGCAGGTCGCCCACGCGTTGAGCGTGCACACCGTGGCCGATGAGTACGACTACTTCACCGCTGTGGACGACCACAAACGCGCTGACGTCGAAGAGGACGCCGGCGCGGGAATGATCGGCACGGTCGAGTTCAACTCCTCCACGCTGTACCGCTACGCCGCCCTGGATGTCGACCAACTACAGGGCAACCTAGGCGACCTGGACGTCACGCGACGTGCGGTGGAGGCGTTCACCCGCGCGTTCGTGTCCAGCATGCCCACCGGCAAACAGAACACCTTCGCCAACCGAACGCTGCCCGACGCCGTACTGGTCGTCGTCCGCGAAACCCAGCCGATCAACCTTGTCGGAGCGTTCGAGGACGCCGTCGGCGAAGGCGAGAAGGGCGGCCGGATCGCCGCCGCGATCTACCGACTAGCCCAGCACGCTGTCGAACTGCACGAGGCATTCGACGAAACCTCCGTTGCCGCATGGACCTTCGGGGTAGGGGAACGAGTCGAGCCATTGACCCAACTCGCGCCACGCGTCACCTTCGACACCACCGTGCGAGCACTCGGCTCACTCGTCATTGACCGGCTCACGCCATGACCACCCTGTTGCTCCGGCTGGCCGCGCCCCTGCAGTCCTGGGGCACCAGCAGCCGGTTCGTCCGCCGCGATACCGACCGGATGCCCAGCAGAAGCGGCATCATCGGACTGCTCGCCGCTGCCCAGGGCATCAGACGGGTGGACCCGATCCAGGATCTGCTCCACCTGCGGATCGGGGTGCGGATCGAACAGCCCGGAAAGCTGGAGCGTGACTTCCAGACCGCCCGCACCCGCGACGGCACCGAGTCCATGCCGCTGTCCTACCGGTTCTACCTCGCCGACGCGGTGTTCACTGTGACCGTCGAAGGGGAGCAAGCCATGCTGGAAGGCCTGAGCGCGGCATTGAAACGGCCCGCATTCCCCCTGTTTCTCGGCCGCCGCTCGTGTCCACCTGCCGGGCGGCTCGACCACGGCATCCACGACGGCGACGCACTACAGGTCCTGTCGAGCACACCATGGATGGCCTCACCCTGGATCCGTCGCCGGCACAACCGGCCCGATGTTGGGCTGATCATGGTGCTCGACTGTCCACCCGGGACAGCGGGTGCCGAGGTCGTACGGGATGACCCCATCACGTTCAACCCGCAGCACCGCCAGTACGGATGGCGCACCGTGCAACGTCAAACGGTCACCGTGCCCAACCCTGACTACCAGAACACCACGGTGTCTGATCCGCACGACCCGATGGACCTGCTCGGGAGCTTCAGTTGATGTACCTCACCCGCTTCGAGTTCAACACTGCCCGCCGCGGCACCCGTGACCTGCTCACCTCGCCGCAACGCCTGCACGCCGCGGTGCTCAACGCCTTTCCTGCGGCCCATCGCGACGGCACCGACGCCGGCCGACTGCTCTGGCGGATGGACCAGCGTGGCAACCAGGCCCTGCTCTACATCCTCAGCCCGCACCCGCCCGACCTCACCCACCTGGTCGAGACCACGGGATGGCCCACCACTGCTAGCTGGGACACCAAGCCCTACACACCGCTGCTCGACCGGCTCACCACCGGCGGTGTGTGGGCGTTCCGGCTGACGGCCAATCCCGTGCACAGCGCGCGCAAGTCCGGCGATGCCACCCGGTCCCAGCGATTCGGCCATGTCACCGTGGCCCAGCAAACCCAATGGCTACTCGACCGTGCACCACGAAACGGTTTCACCTTTCCCGAAGGTATCGACAAGGAACCCGATGTGGCCGTGCACAGTCGGCGAACCTGGCGCTTCCAAAGGCAACAGCAGACCGTCACCCTCGCCACCGCAACCTTCGAAGGGCGCCTTGAGATCACCGACCCCGACGCGTTCCGCCACGCCCTGACTCACGGCGTCGGCCCCGCCAAAGGCTACGGTTGCGGCCTGCTCACTCTCGCCAGGACAACCTGACCATGGCCGAGATCCCCGGAGCTAAGCCTGTCCCGTTGTCCCAGCTCACCCGCGCCCAGGATCGACTCACCTTCGTCTACCTGGAACATTGCGTGGTGCACCGTGACGCCAACGCGATCACCGCCCGCGACGCGCGCGGCATCGTGCATATCCCCGCCGCCACCCTCGGTGCGCTCCTGCTCGGCCCGGGCACCAACGTCCGGCAGCACGCCATGGTCCTGCTCGCCGAAAGCGGGTCCACCGCGGTCTGGGTTGGGGAACACGGCGTGCGCTACTACGCCCACGGCCGCACCCTCGCCCGATCGTCACGCCTGCTCGAAGCCCAAGCCGCCCTGGTGTCCAACCAGACATCCCGCCTACGTGTCGCCCGCCAGATGTACGCCATGCGTTTCCCCGGCGAGGACACCAGCGGCCTGACCATGCAACAACTCCGCGGCCGCGAAGGCGCCCGCGTCCGGCGCCTCTACCGGGCGCACGCCGAACGCACCGGCATCGCGTGGGAACGCCGAGACTACGACCCCAACGACTTCAGCGGCGGCACACCGGTCAACCAAGCCCTGTCGGCAGCCAACACCAGCCTCTACGGCGTCGCGCACGCCGTGATCGTCGCGCTCGGCTGCGCACCCGGCCTCGGATTCGTCCACACCGGACACATCAAGTCCTTCGTCTACGACATCGCCGACCTGTACAAAGCAGACATCACCATCCCCATCGCCTTCGACATCGCCGCACGCGAGGTCGCCGACATCGGTACCGAAACCCGTCGCGCCGTCCGCGATCACATGAAGGACGGGGCCTTCCTGGAAACCTGTGTCCGCGACATCAAGGCCCTCCTCGCCGAGGAGGACAACACCGTCGAATACGGGCCCGAAGCGTTCGAAAACCCTGATGTAGTCATGCTCTGGGACTACAACGGCCGCACCGTCGCCGGTGGAACCGCCTACGGCGAAGATGACGACGAATGACGGTCATCGTCGTCGCCGCATGTCCCACCGGACTCCGCGGGCACCTCACCCGGTGGCTCCTGGAAATCTCACCCGGAGTGTTCGTCGGCAAAATCACCGCACGCGTCCGTACTCTGCTGTGGCAACGTGTGACCGACATGGTCAAGAGCGGGCGCGCGATCATGGTCTACAGCGCCGACAACGAACAAGGCCTCGCCTTCGAAGTCCACGCACACGACTGGATCCCCATCGACTTCGACGGCATCAAACTGATGCTCCGCCCCGCCCCACGTACACATGGCGCACCGTCCGGTTCCGACCGAAAGGCCGGATGGAGCAACGCAAGCAAACGCCGCCGATACGGCAACCGCTAGCACCCTGGGCAGATCCGCTCTAAC
>CBIMJO010000581.1:0-6471 GCA_966244135.1 uncultured Actinocrispum sp.
CTTTGCTACACCTCACCTCCCCTCGCCGAGCCGGTGCTGCTCAGCGGCAGGCCCGCGGTCGAGGTGGACCACCCGTGGCCGCGGACCTCGGTCAAGCTCACCGTCGTCGACCCGGCAGGCCGGTCGCTGCTGATCAGTCCGGGACTGGAGTCCACAGTGGACGACAAGGTCCGGATCGGGCTCAGCCCGACCACCTACGAAGTCCCGGCGGGACACCGGTTGCGGGTGGTGCTGGCGCCCGGGGACTTCCCGCGGGTGTGGCCGGAGACACCCGAACCGGGCGGCAGGCCCATCGCGCGGACCCTGGCCCTGCCGGTCGTCGCTCCGCACGAGGGCACCGAGATCGAGTACCCGCCGCCGGAGGACGCCCCCGACGCCCTGGCGGACATCGAGCCGGCCGGCACCGAGGAGGAGGTCGCCGGGCAGGCCGTGTGGGAGACCACCACGGACCTGTTGAACGAGCGGGTGTCCCTGCGCGTCGCCGGTGTCACCACCGTGCGGCCGGACGGGACGCTGCCGCGCAGGCATGTCCTGACTGTCGAGCAGGACCTGGTGGCCACAGCGGATCGGCTCGACCCGGAGGCCTCGACGGTCACCGGCGTCATCACCGGGACCATCGACATCGACACGGGCGCGCACATCACCGTCGACGTCAGCATCACCGCCGGCCCGTCGGCCCTGGAAGCCACCGGCCGGGTCACCCGCGACGGCGAGACCATCCTAGACCGCCACTGGCGCGGCTGAACCCGTTGCCGGACAAGGAAAGGCATTGCCCATGAGCACCGCGGTCCTGTCGAGACGGGAGTTCACCGCCGCCGGATTGCTGCTGGCCACCGGCGTCGCCCTCAGTGGGTGCGGTGGCGCCACGGACACCAGGGGAACGGCCAGCACCCTCCGGATAGGACAGTTCTGGCCACCGGTCAGCCTCGACCCGGCCAAGGCGGGCGGGGAGTCGTTGTTGTACCTGAGCCCGGCCTACGAGCCGCTCATCTACCGCGCGCCGGACGGCGGGTACCGGCCGTGGCTGGCGTCCTCGTGGCGGTACCTGGGCACCGGCAACATGTCCTTCGAGATCTCGCTGCGGGACGGCGTGGTGTTCAGCGACGGCAGCCCGCTCGACGCCGAGGCGCTCAAGGCCAGCATCGGGCACTTCCGGCAGGCGGCCGGGCAGGCCGCGGCGTTCCTCGCTCCGATCGCCTCGGTCGACGTCACCGGCCCGCTCACCGTCCGGCTGACCCTGTCGGAGCCGCACCCGCAGCTGCCCACCCTGTTCACCCAGGACTTCCTGGCGGGCAACGTGATCGGCCCCGGTGGGGTGTCGCATCCGGACCAGCTGGCCACGCAGTCGTTCGGCACCGGCCCCTATCAGCTCGTCCCGCAGGACACAGTGGCCAACGACCACTACACGTACGCGGTCAACCCAAGGTACTGGAACGTGCGGGACCGGCACTACGAGAAGATCACGATCAAGGTGCTGCCCAACGAGAACACCGCGCTGGCCACGCTGAAGACCGGCCAGGTGGACGTGATCGCGGGCAGCTACGCGATCGCCGACGGCGCCAAGGCGGCCGGGATGCGGATCGCGTCCAGCCCGGCGATCGTGCTCGGCATCCAGCTCAACGACCGCGACGGCGTGCTCAGCCCGCCGCTGAAGGACGTCCGGGTCCGCCAGGCGCTCAACTTCGCGATCGACCGCGCGAAGATCACCAAGGCCCTGCTCGGCGGCTACGGCATCCCCACCGAGCAGTGCGCCGCGCCGGGCGAGGACGGTTACAACGACACGAACTTCTACCGCCACGATCCCGCACTGGCCCGGCAGCTGCTCGCCGATGCCGGTCTGCCCAACGGGTTCACCCTGCCCGTGGTGATCCCGTCGGCACCGGCCTACAGCGCGGACATCGTCCAGGCGATCGCGGCCGAACTGGACCAGGCGGGCGTTTCGCTGAAGATCACCACCCGGGACCCGGCCACCGCGAACACCGAGCTGACCAAGTTCCCCGCGTCCATCATGGGCTGGGGCGCGCTGCCGGTGTACTTCATGGGCCGCGGGCTGTGGCTGCACGACGCGATCGGCATGAACCCGTTCCACAGCACGGATCCGGAGCTCGAACGGCTGGACCGCCAGGCCGCCGCGGCCGACGAGCCGGCCCGTGCGGAGCTGGACCGGCGGATCATCCGGCGGGTGGTCGAGCTGGGCTGGTTCCTGCCGGTGTGCCTGAGCCCGGTGTTCCTGTTCCACCGGGACACCGTGGCGATCGACTCGGTGGCGGGCAAGCCGTTCCCCAGCATCGTGTCCTGGCATCCGACGGCGTGACACTGGAGGCCTGACCATGGTCGACGAGGACCTGATCTTCCCGCCGGAGTTCTGCTGGGGCGTGGCCACCGCCGCATACCAGATCGAGGGCGCGTGGGACGCGGACGGCAAGGCACCGTCCATCTGGGACACTCTGGCGCACCGGCCGGGCGGCTTCGCCCAGGGCGCCACCGGGGACGTGGCCTGCGACCACTACCACCGGCTGGCCGAGGACCTGGACCTGATCAGCGGTCTCGGCGTGACGAGCTACCGGTTCTCGGTGTCCTGGCCACGGGTGCAGCCCGGCGGCCGGGGCCCGTGGAACCTGCAGGGGCTGGACTTCTACGAGCGGCTGGTCGACGGGCTGCTGCTCAGGGGAATCCAGCCCACCCTGACCCTGTACCACTGGGATCACCCACAGTCCCTTGAGGACGCCGGTGGCTGGGCGGGCCGGGAGATCGCCGAGCGGTTCGCCGACTACGCCGAGGGCGTGGCGGCCCGGCTGGGCGACCGGGTGGCCCGGTGGATCACGCTGAACGAACCGCTGTCGGTACTGCAGGCCGCCATGTCCGGGTCGTCCAGAGTGGACGGCCCGGCGGGCCGGGACGGGCTGCGGATGGCGCGCAACCTGATGCTGGCGCACGGGCTCGCGGTGCGCCGGCTGCGATCCATGCGGGTGCCCGGCGAGATCGGGATCGCGCTCAACCTGTCCGGCGTGACCCCGGCCGGCGACGACCCGGCCGACCTCGAAGCGGCCCGCTCCGCCGAGGTCCACGAGGACCGGCTGTTCCTGGATCCGTTGTTCCACGGGCATTTCCCGCTGCTGCACGGGCAACCGCTGCTGGACGGGGGGATCATCGACGCGCCGATCGACTTCCTCGGGGTCAACTGGTACGCGCCCGCCCGCGTCGCCGCCTCCCCGGCCGGCCTGTTCGGGTACGACCGCACCGGCGTGCCCGGGGCCGCGGTGAACATGCTCGGCTGGCCGGTCGCACCCGAACGGTTCGGCGAACTGCTGACGTGGCTGCGCAACACCTATCCCGCCCTGCCGCCCATTCACGTGACCGAGAATGGGATCCCCTTGCCGGACAACGTGAATGAGCCGGATATCGAGCGGATCGCCTACCTGCGCGAGTGCCTGGGCCAGCTGAGCCGGGCGATCAAGGATGGCATGGACATCCGCGGCTACCACGTCTGGTCGCTGATGGACAACCTGGAGTGGGACCACGGCTACCGCCCCAGGTTCGGCCTGGTGCACGTCGACTTCGGCACGCTCGCCAGGACACCGAAAGCCTCGTACCACTGGTACCGGCAGCTGATCGCGGCGCAGCGCGGCGGCCGGAAGGCAGGCCGGCCATGGCGCGCCTGATCCTGCACCGGCTGCTGATCTCGGTCGCGCTGGTGTTCGCCATCTCGCTGGCGACGTTCCTGCTGCAGGCCGCGGCACCCGGTGACATCGCCCGCACGATCCTCGGCGACCACTTCAGTCTTGAGGCCTACCAGCGATTACACCACGAGCTCGGCCTGGACGACCCGATCCTGCTGCAGTACTGGCACTGGCTGGCCCAGGCGATCCAGGGAGACTTCGGCACGTCACCGATCAGCGGCCTGCCGGTCGCCGGCGAGATCGCCGGCCGGCTGCCGGTCACCGCGTCCCTGGTCATCTGCGCCACCATCGCCACCACCGCCGGCGGGGTGGCGCTCGGCGTGCTGAGCGCGGTCCGCGGCGGGCGGGTCGGCCGGGCCGTCGACGTGCTGTCCCTGATCGGTTATGCCCTGCCCAGCTTCTGGCTGGCGCTGACCATGGTCACGCTGTTCTCGGTGACGGTGGAACTGTTGCCCGCCACCGGATACGTCCCGCTGACCGGCTCACCGGCCGGGTGGGCGCGCAGCCTGGTCCTGCCGGTGACCACGCTCGCGCTGCCCGGGATCGCCCTGTTCGCCAAGCAGACCCGCGACGCCATGCTCGAGGCGCTGTCCCGCGACTTCGTGACCGCGTTGCGCGCCAACGGTGTTCCGGAACGGTCCATCGTGTTCCGGCACGCCCTGCGCAACGCGTCGATCCCGGTGGTCACCCTCGTCGGGCTCACCCTGGTGAGCCTGCTCAGCGGCACGGTGTTCGTGGAGGCCGTGTTCGCGATGCCCGGGCTCGGCGGCCTCGCGGTCCAGGCCACCAGCCAGCACGACATCCGGATGATCCAGGGCGTCGTGGTCGTCTTCACGCTGGTCGTCGTCACGGTCAACCTGGTGGTGGACCTGGCCTACGGCTGGCTGAACCCGAAGGTGCGTGCCCGGTGAGCAGGAAACTCGCGGCCGTGCCGCTCGGCTATCTGATCGTCCTGGTGCTGGCCTCCGTGCTGGCCCCGGTCCTGGCGCCCTACGGTCCCAATGCGACAGACCTGGACAACGTGTTGTCCGGGCCCACGATGGCCCACCCGCTGGGGACGGACGGACTCGGCCGGGACGTGCTGACCCGGCTGATGTACGGCGGACAGGTCAGCCTGGTCAACGCCGCTGTCGTGGTGCTGACCGTGCTGCTGGCCGGGGTGACGTCCGGGATCGCCGCCGGCTTCCTGGACGGCCGGCTCGACCGGGTGTTCACCTGGGTCGTCGACATGATGCTCGCCATCCCGGTGATCGTGACCCTGCTCGTCGTCCTGGCCGTGTTCGGCGGGAACCAGACCGTCGCGATGATCGCCCTCGGCATCCTGATCTCACCCGGTCTCGCCCGCGTGACCAGAGGTGCGACTTTCGCGGTGCGCCAGGAGCTCTACGTCGCCGCGGCCCGGGTGAGCGGGCTGCCGAACCGGCACATCGTGGTCAGGCACGTGCTGCCGCGGGTGGCCGGGCCGATCATCGTCCAGCTGTCGGTGCTGGCCGGTGGTGCACTGCTGATCGACGCGGGCCTGAGCTACCTCGGATTCGGGGCGCAGCCACCGGACCCGACCTGGGGCACGATGATCGCCGAGGCGTCGGCCGTGATCGACCGCCAGCCGTGGCTGCTCATCCCGCCCGGGGTGGTGCTGGGCCTGGCCATCCTGGCGTTCGGCATGCTCGGCGACTACGTCCGGGACGCGACCGCCGAACGCACCGAACGCGTCCCGGTCCGCCCGCCCCGCCGTCCACGGCACCGGATCTCCACGGCGGTCCCGACCACCGCGCTTCTGTCCATTCAGGACGTGTCGATCGCCATCGCCGGGACCACGGTCGCGGAGAACCTCTGCCTGGAGATCGCGACCGGCGAGACCACGGGCCTGCTGGGTGAGTCCGGCTGCGGCAAGACGATCACCGGCCGGGCCATCCTGGACCTGCTTCCGGCAGGGGGCACGGTCACCCACGGCGCCATCGTGTTCGACGGCATCGACCTGACCACGACCGACCTGCGCGCCGTGCGCGGGTCGCGGATCGCGATGATCTCCCAGGACCCCGTCGCCGCCCTGGACCCGGTGTTCACCGTGGCCCACCAGGTCGGCGAGCTGGTTCGGCGCCACCACGGCGGTTCTCGCCGGGAGGTCCGGGCGCGGGTGCTGGACCTGTTGCGGGACGTGGATCTGGACGAGACGGTCGCGGCACGCTATCCGCACCAGCTGTCCGGCGGGATGGCCCAGCGGGTGGGCATCGCGATGGCCCTGGCCGGTGAACCGCGGCTGCTCATCGCCGATGAGCCGACCACCGCGCTCGATGTCACCGTGCAGGCCGAAGTACTGCGGCTGCTGCGCCGGCTGCAGGCCGACCGGGGCATGGCCATCCTGTTGATCACGCACGACTGGGGCATCGTCGCCGAGATGTGCCAACGGGCGTATGTGATGTACGCGGGCCACATCGTCGAGTCGGCTCCCGTACGCGACCTCGTGCACCGCCCGCTGCACCCCTACACGGCCGGCCTGCTCGACGCCCGGCCGGCGCCGGACCGGCGGGGCCGGCGCCTGGCCGCGATTCCAGGCGTTGTGCCCCCGCCCTCCGCCTGGCCGTCCGGGTGTCACTTCGCCGAGCGGTGCGTGCTGGCCACACCCGAGTGCGCCGACACCGTCCCGGTCTTCGAACCCGTCCCGGCCCACCAGACCCGGTGCCTGAACCACATGAACCTGAGCGAAGGAGGCGAGCATGAGCCAACCCCTGCGGAATGTGCGTGACCTGCGGGTCGAGTACCCCGGCCGGCTCGCGGTCGACGGGGTGAG
>CBIMJO010000582.1:0-6469 GCA_966244135.1 uncultured Actinocrispum sp.
TACATGACCAAGGTGGCTGAGCGCATCCAGGAAGTCACCAACGGCAACCCGGAACTGCGGAAGGCCATCTCGACTGGGCAGATCGACGGGCAGCCGCTGATCGTCCGCAACGCCCACGGCAACCTGGCGGCGAACCCGAAGGCCGACCGGGCGCTCGCCAACTACGAGCACGACCTGCCCGAGTTCACCGTGTCCGATGGCGGGAAGCAGATGCGGGGCGGCCAGTCCGCCACGGTGAAGGGCATGGAGGCCATCGACCGGCTGGTGTTCACCAAGGCGTTCGCCCTGTTCGGGTCGGTGCCGAACAACCGGTTCGTCAACTCGCCCCTGTTCCGCGAAATGCATTGGGAAGAGGCCGACCGGCTCGCCGCTCTCGGCACGGCGGAGGCCCGGAAGGCGCTGGTCGCCAACGCCCGCAAGGCGAACATGCCCAAGTCGCTGATCGCCAAGCTGGAGGCCGACCGGGGCCCGGCCGGCGCGCTCGACATCGAGGACATCCGGGACCTGGCCGACGCCCGCGCGTTCAAGACGTGGATGGACGTGGTGTACAACTCCCACAACAAGGGCAACTGGACCCATTCGATCCGCATGATCAGCCCGTTCGCCGCAGCCGTGGCGGACATGTACCGGTTCTGGTCCAAGACCCTGGCCAAGAATCCGCTGATCCTGCACCGCGTGGAGCAGGGGATGCACGGGGCGCGGCAGTCCGGGTTCTTCTACACCGACGACAACGGGGAAGAGCGGTTCGCCTACCCCGGCACCCGGGCCCTCATGTCGCTGGCGTCCGGCGGGGTGGACCGGGGCCTGACCGGCACCGTCAAGGGCGCGAACATGATCACCTCGTCGGTGCTGCCCGGTGTGGGACCGGTGGTGTCGTGGCCGGTGGGACTGTTCCTGCCCGACAAGAAGGCCACCGACCAGATGCGGCAGATCATCAACCCGTACGGCGACCCCGACGCCTCGGGTGGGCTGCTGGAAGGGTTCTTCCCCTCCCACGTGCAGCGCATGTTCGCCGTGGCCGGCCTGGCCTCCCCGGAGCAGCGCCGCCGATACGCCGAGTCGACCGCTGACGTGATGGCGTACCTGGCGTCAACCGGGGACTACGGCAACTCCGTGGACGAGCAGGCCCGCCTCCGCAACGACGCCGAACACAAGGGGCAGATCCTGTATCTGCTGCAGGCGTTCGCCCAGTCCGGTGCCCCCGCCTCCCCCCGGGCCGAGCAGTACTACAAGGACCCGTCCGGCCGGGCCATCAAGATGTCGCTGGTGTCGGCCGACTACCGCCGGTTCATGCGGGAGGACCCGGACACCGCCTCGCAGAAGCTGCTGCAGATGTACGGGGACGCCGTGTTCGACGCGGTGGTCGGCGGCACCAAGGGGGCCGGGCAGTTCACCACCCAGGAGTCCCACGACCTGGCGCGGGCGCACCCGGAGGTGGTCGACAAGTACGCCGACGTGTGGTCGTTCTTCACCGACCCCAACTCCCCGTACTCCCACGACGAGTTCCGCCGGCAGCTCGGGTCGCAGGAGCGGACACCGCGCACGTTGAAGGAGCGGCAGGTGGCGGCGCAGACCTCGCTGGCCAACTCGATGTACATGCAGTACAAGCAGCAGTTCGGGCCGTTCCCGACGCCGGAAGAGCGTAAGTACCTGCAGATGGTGAAGGGGAAGATCACGGAGAAGTTCCCGCTGTGGGACAAGTCGTACGACGTGGCGGCCGCGCAGGAGAAGGTGGCGGAGGCGTTCAAGGCGGCGAAGGACCCGGTGTTCCGTGACACGGCCACGGCGGAGGCCGTGCGGGCGTATGAGCAGGCGCGGGCGCAGGTGCGGGACTGGGCCAACTCGTCCGGTGTCACCTCGTCCGAATCGGGCTGGGGCCGCGCCAGGGGCGCGGAAGAGGGCCGCGACTACCTGCGGCACGTGGCCGAACAACTGATCCAGCAGGTCCCGTCGTTCCAGACCCTGTGGGATCGTGTGTTCGACAGCGAGATGGTGGACGACGTGGAAGGGACACCCTGATGGGGGACCGTAGGGGCGACATCCACATCGACCCGTTTGTTCCATCCGGTGGTTCTAGTGGTGGCAGTACCGGCCCGACTGGTACCAGTGGCACCGCGAACAAGACCTCCGAGTCCGTGTCGAACCCGGCCCTCGGCGGCGGGTTCACCCTCACCGACGCAGGCACCCGCGCCGACGCCGGCGGCCTCCGCTCCGCCGACGCCATCGACCGGCCCGGTGTCGGCCGGCTCGGCAACGCCATCAAGATCACCACCGACGTGGGGGTGTCGTCGCTGCCCCCCGAGCAGTTGGCGGTGCTGCAGTCCCAACTGTCGAAGGCCGGGCTCACCCCCTCCACCTACACCCCCACCGGCACCTTGGACGACGAGACGAAGGCCGCGCTGCTGGAGTTGAAGCGCACGTCGCAGTCCACGGGCCTGTCGGACATGGAGACGTTGCGGACCCGCATCAACACGCAGGCGATGGTCGCCGCCGGCGGCGTAGACGGCTCGGCCGGCGGCCCGTCGACCACGACGAACAAGGCGATCACCGAGGCCCAGTTCACCGACCCCATGACCGTCAGGGCCATGTTCCGGCAGACCCTGACCGACCGGCTCGGCCGCGAACCCACCGCCAACGAGTACCAGCGGGCCCGCAAGCTCATCTCCAACAGCGAGGGCGGGCAGGACGTGACCACCACCGTCACCCGCAATGACGGGCAGGGCAACACCGTCAGCCGGGTGAAGCACAAGGACGACACCACCGACCCCACCCCGGACGTGATCCTGGACGACTTCTCCCGCCGGGGCAAGCTGGGCCGGGAGGCCAACACGTTCACCGCCGCCACCGACTATCTCGGTGTCATCGACCGTCTGACGGGAGGCTGACATGGCGACCGCATCGTTGGGCGGCGGCGGCCTAGCCGCGTCGGACGTGCTCGCGTACGCGCAGCGGGTGTCGCAGACCCGGCAGGACGTTGGCGTGAACATGTGCCAGCGGTTCGTCCGCATGGCGTTCGGCAGCAGCGGCGGGGCGTCCACGGCGTTGCAGGCGTGGCAGCAGTCCACCCACAAGCACACCTCCGGTGAGCCCCGGGTGGGGGCGGCCGTGTACTGGGGCGGCGGCTCCGCCGGGCACGTCGCCATCTACGCCGGCAACGGCATGGTGTACTCCACCGACGTGCGGTCCCCCGGCCACGTCGACCTCGTGGACATGGACTACATCACGAAGCAGTGGGGCAAGCCGCTGCTGGGCTGGTCCGACTCCACCAACGAGAAGACGATCACCCGGTGGGATGCGAAGCCCGTCGCGGCAGGCTCCGGGGGCGGCGGGAAGATCGCCTACTCGACCACGGCCGGCGGCGGGGTGGCCACCAAGGTGGACGAGCAGCGGATGAAGGAAGAGTACGGCCACCTGTACGCCATCTACGGCGACATCCCCGAGGTGAAGCGCCTCATCGACGCCGCCACGAAGGGCGGCTGGACCACCGACAAGTTTGAGGCCCGCCTGCGCGGCACCGACTGGTTCCGGAAGCACACCGAGTCGCAGAAGGCGTTTCAGGTGTTGGAGGCGGAGCAGCCGAAGGAGGCCGCCAACCAGATCGCCAAGGCGAAGATGGACATCCAGAACCTGCAGCGGCAGATGGGTGTCCCCGTCACCCCCGAACGCCTCGACAAGCTGGCCCGCCGGTCGGTGGTCATGTCGTGGTCGCCGCAGCAGTTGAAAAACGCGCTCACCGCCGAGCTCGACTTCAACCCGGAGCACACGTACGGGGGTGTGGTGGGGCAGACGGTCAACCAGTTCCGGCAGATGGCGTCGTCGTATCTGACGCCGATCAGCAACAAGACGACGGAGAAGTGGGTCGACAACGTGCTGCGCGGCGAGGCCACGCCCGCCGACTTTGAGTCCTACCTGAAGGCGCAGGCCAAGTCCCTGTTCCCGGAGCTGGCGGACGCGATCGACCGGGGTGTGACGGTCGACCAGTACCTGGACCCGTACCGGGAGATGGCCGCGAAGGAGCTGGAAATCAACCCGGACGACGTGGACTGGATGTCCCCGAAGTGGTCGCAGGCCGTGTTCCAGACCGACGAGAAGGGCGGGCGGCGGCCGATGGGCCTCGCGGACTGGCAGCGCACGATCCGCACCGACCCCAAGTACGGCTATGATCACACCACAAATGGTCGAGAAACCAGCGCACAGTTTGCCGATGCGCTGCTCACAGAGTTTGGGGCCAAAGGGTGAACGTAGACGCTGCCAGCCTGGCAAGGTTCGCTGCCAAGATCGAAAGCCGATACGGCTGCTGGATTTGGACCGGCGCAACCGACAAGGACGGGTACGGGTTCTTTCGCTATCAGGGTGTTCAGATGCGCGCCCACCGGTTCGCCTACTTGGCGTACATCGGCCCCATCCCCGAGGGTCGAATCCTCGACCACTACATCTGCGACACCCCATCCTGCGTGAACCCGAATCACGTTCGGCCGGTCACGCACCGCGAGAACATCCTGCGAGGCCGCACAGGCGGAGCGATCAACGCCGCTAAAACGGCATGCCTCAACGGTCATCCA
This sequence comes from uncultured Actinocrispum sp., assembly GCA_966244135.1. Lineage (GTDB taxonomy): Bacteria > Actinomycetota > Actinomycetes > Mycobacteriales > Pseudonocardiaceae > Kibdelosporangium. The sequence continues at coordinate 4,563 of CBIMJO010000582.1, forward strand.
TATGACGAAGCCAACACGGCGTACCGGGCCAACGGGGCGCGGCGATGCCGCGCCTGTGCCCGTGACCGGATGCGGCGCGTCCGTAGTCTGACGAGCGCCTGATGCCTCTCTCCGCCGCCCAGCAGGCGTTTCTCCGGTCCCACCCCACGTTCGCCTCACTGCTCGCCGGGTCCGACGCGGCCGCGCTGCGCACGTTCCAGCGGAACCACCCGGAGATTGCGCAGGCGTGGAACACGATCACCACCCAGCGGCCCGCGCCCGCCCCGACCGCGCCCCGCCCGCCGGCCGCAGCCGCCACCTCCGCGCCGGTGCTGCCCACCCCCGGCGGGGACGCCAACGCCTCCGCCCGCGCGTCGATTGTCGGCGCGCTCGACTCCGTGGGGCTGGGTGCCCTGGGGGAGTGGGCGTGGGGCCAGTACCTGAACGGTGTCCCCACCTCGCAGATCATGCTGGACCTGCGGAACCGGCCCGAGTACCAGGCCCGGTTCCCCGCGATGGCCGCCCTCGCGCAGCAGGGCCGGGCCATGTCGGAGCAGCAGTACATGCAGGCCGAAGAGTCCTACCGGCAGCAGATGCGCGCCGCCGGCCTGCCCGTCTCCTACTACGACGGGTCCGACGATTTCGCCAAGCTGATCGTGGGCGGCGTGTCGGCGCAGGAGTTCGGGGACCGGCTGGCGCTGCAGCAGCGGATCGTCATGCAGCAGCCCCGCGCCCAGGAGTACCGGGACGAACTGGCCCGCCTGTACGGGTGGCAGACCGCCACCGGTGCGGTGACCGCTCTGGTGCTGGACCCGGACCGGGCGCTGCCCGTGTTGCAGCAGCAGTTCGCGGCGGCCGCGACCGCAGCAGCAGCGGCCCGGTCCACGTTCGGTGAACTGTCGCAGCAGGAGGCGGAGCGGATCGCCGGCACCGGCGTCAGCGAGGATGAGGCGGGGCAGACGTTCGCCTCGCTGGCCACGATGCACGAGCTGCAGGACTCGCTGCCCGGCCTGGACCGTGGCGTGTCCCGGCAGGATCTGCTGGACGCCGGGTTCCAGCAGGACGCCGGCGCGCAGCAGCGGGTGGCCCGCAAGCAGGCCGAGCGCAAGGCCCAGTTCCAGGGCGGCGGCGGGTACGCGGCCGGCCAGAAGGGGATCAGCGGGCTCGGCTCGGCCGCCACGTAAACCGCGAGGTACTGGCGTTGACCCATTCAGGCGGGGCACACTGGCCCTGCAAGCACACCGACAGAAGGAGCCCCCGTGGCTGACACCACCACATCCGGCGGACGCAGCGAGGCGGTCAAGGCCGTCGTCGGTGAGTTCGCAGACGACGAGTCCGTTCGCAACACCGGCGACCTGAAGTCCGAGATCGCCAAGAACGAGAAGCTGGACACCGAGACCAGCAAGGCGCAGACCGAGGCGGAGGACCAGAAGGTTCTGGCCAAGCGGACGCTGAACAACGGCAAGACGGAGGCGATCCTGGCCCCCGCCCCGGCGGTCCCGCAGTTCCTGCCGGACGACGGCGGGTACAACCCGGAGAAGCGTTGGTTCGCCGGCCCGTCCGAGACGAAGGTGCCGAGCGCGGTGGGCAAGAACGAGCCGCCCAGCGTGCAGCAGGCCGGCCCGGGCTGGAACGAGTCGCACCTCACCAGCGAGGGCAAGAAGTCGGACCTGCGGCTGCCGCCCGCCCCCTGATCTTTCGCTGAGGGGCGAAGGATAGAGGCCCCGCCACCTGCGGTCACGGGTGGCGGGGCCTCCCCATGTCGTGAGGCGGCCCGCCGGCCGGGAGACGGGACCCCCTGTGTGGCCGGCGGGCCGCACTCGCACGTACTAGGCCCGGATGGCAGGCCGTTCCAGTGCCAGGACGGGTGTTTCATGCGGGTAGCACCTACCCTGTGACGGCATCTCGCCGCCCACCATGCCCATCCA
>CBIMJO010000583.1:0-6464 GCA_966244135.1 uncultured Actinocrispum sp.
GCGGCCTTCATGCGCTCGCGGAACCCGTCCGCCAGCACGTCGGCGCCGAGCAGCTCCCGGTCGGCCACGGCCACCGCGACCTGCGTCTCCGCCGTGGCCGCGTCCTGCTTGCTGGTCAGCAGCCGCTCGGTGATCTGGTTCTGCAGCACCATGCCGAGCACGAACACGACCGCCGACGACAGCGCGAGCGTGCTCACCACGACACGGACCTGCAGCGACCGGCGCCACAGCTCACCGAAGGCGATGGACCGCTCGCGGCCGAACGCCACCGCCCGCCCGAGCTGCCTCACCGCCATCCTGCCGTGCCGCCGGAAGAACGCCCTCACCTGCATAGGATCACGGAGGACCGGCCTTGTAGCCAACACCGCGGACGGTCAGCACGACCTCAGGGTGCTCCGGGTCCTTCTCGACCTTCGAGCGCAGCCGCTGGACGTGCACGTTCACCAGCCGGGTGTCCGCCGCGTGGCGGTAGCCCCAGACCTGCTCGAGCAGCACCTCGCGGGTGAACACCTGGCGCGGCTTGCGGGCCAGGGCCACCAGCAGGTCGAACTCCAGCGGGGTCAGCTGGATCGCCTTGCCCTCACGGGTCACCTCGTGCCCGGGGACGTCGATGGTCAGGTCGCCGATGGCCAGCACCTCGGCGGGCTCCGACTCGGTGCGGCGCATCCTGGCCCGCACCCGGGCCACGAGCTCCTTGGGCTTGAACGGCTTGACCACGTAGTCATCGGCGCCGGACTCCAGGCCCAGCACGATGTCCACGGTGTCGCTCTTCGCGGTGAGCATGACGATCGGCACGCCGGACTCGGCGCGGATCGCCTTGCACACGTCGATGCCGTTCATGCCCGGCAGCATCAGGTCGAGCAGCACCAGATCGGGCTTGAGCTCGCGCAGCGCCGGGAGGGCGCGGGAGCCGTCAGCCACGACCGCGGTGTCGAACCCCTCGCCGCGGAGCACGATCGTGAGCATCTCGGCGAGGGCGGGGTCGTCGTCGACGACTAGCACGCGTGCCTTCATGCCACCCATCGTCGCACTTTCGCCGGGGAGGCCGTGCGCAACCCGCTGATCTTGCCTCTGGGTCACCCGATTACTCCATTGTTTCAGGTTGTCGGTGGTGTGCTATCCGTATCAGCGTCCTCTGGTGTTACGCGTCAGCCAAAAGGGTGCCTGTGAGCTCATCGAAGTCCACCGGGTTACTCCCGTCGAGGACCTGCCAGGGCGAAAGCCACGCCATTGCGGCCAGCCCGTCGTAAACCGCCGCGCATCTGGCCTGCAGACCGCCGTCGGTTTCATACCGGTCGCGGACCCGGTCCCGGTTTTCCGCTCGGCTGGCGGCGAGCTCCACCGGAACCCGCAACAACAGCTGGCGGTCGGGAATGGGCAGGCCGAGCCGGCCCACTTCGAGGTCACGCACCCAGGAGACGACTTCACCCGTCGCGTCCTGGTGAAGCCGGGCCGCCTGATAGGCCGCGTTCGACGCGATGTACCGGTCGACGAGCACGACGTCGAAGTCCTCGAGGTCACGCAGCAGGGCGTCGCGCGCGCCATAACGGTCGAGCGCGAACAGCACCGCCATCCCGTGCACGGAGTCCGGGACGTCGCCCAGCCGCCCGTGCAGGGCGTCGCTGACCAGGTCCGCGTGCACGCTCTCGCCGTAGCGCGGGAACGCGTGCTGTGCGACCTTCGCGCCACGCCGTGCGAACGACTCGGTGAGCGCGGCGCCCAGCGTGCGCTTGCCCGACCCGTCCAGTCCTTCGATCACCACCAGTCGACCCACGGCGGCAACCCTACGGGGTTGCGGCCGCGGGCCTCACGTCCGGCCACCGGCTGGTCCACAAAGGACTTCGCCGGCCCGGTGCGCGTTCGTTCGCCATTACCCGCATTTCCTTTTGCCGGTCACCGGCCACGGTGCTTTTTCTTCGCCTTCATCCGGGCCAGTTCCCGGCGCCGGTTTTTGTCGGCCTCGGCGTGTTCTTTCCGGGTGGCCCTACCTTGCACCGCGCGGGCGGTGGTGGCCGCCTTGAGGGCGCGTTGTGCCGCTGTGCCAACGGGTTCGTTGAGGTGCTTGAGTTCGCGCTTCCAGCTCAGCGCACGCTGCTCCACCGGCACCAGCGGCGCCCGGGCAGCCAGCCGCGACAGCCTGCCGAATTCGCCTCTGCTGGCGAACTCGAGCAGTTCCGGATTGGTGGGTTCCGCGCCGAAGATGTGCCGCGCCGCGCGCACACCCTCATCGGAGTACAACTCAAGGACGCCGACCCAGAACTGGCCGTCGAAATAGACGGTGAACACCTCGCGCATCACGAACCTCCAGGCATGCCGAAACAGCCTGGCCAGTCAGGTTTCCCTTTGCGAGACAACACATCTCAAGGGACAACGGACCGCGGGCACGGCCGCCCGGACTACCAACCGGGCCGTGAGGTTCGTCCAGCCAAGAACAACGAGGTCATTCTACCCGCAACCGGCGCACCGCGAGCACCCCGCCGGCGCCGATGGCCACGCCCAGTGCCGCCAAGAGCAGCAATGGATCCCGCATATCGGGTGCGGGAGCGGTGACCGCCTCGCGTTCACCCCTGGCGATCACCTTGGCCACCGGCGCCGGTTGGGCGACGGCCGGTGCGGCCGTCCCCAGGGCGAGTCCCACGCCGAGGATCGCGGTCGCGGGCAAACGCCGCGTGAGCCATGGCGCAGGCATGGGCTTGGGCTCCCTTCTCGCCCTCCGGGCGCCGCGCCACGAGCAGGACCGGCCGCAGGGTTGCCGACCATGCACGTGACCCGGCTGATGTGAACACACTGCGATCGAACGGTGCCGGACGGCAACCCCCGTTGCCGGACAAGGGGATCGTTCGCATCTACCTCTCGTCGGGCGGACGAACTACTGTGAACGTTCACTGTTCATTCACAGTGTGTGAATGGCGAGCGAGGGGTGAGTGGTGGACAACGGTCCGTTGCCAGAACGACTCGGTGACGCGCTGCGGTACGGACCGTTCCACCGCGCGCTGCGCGAGGCGATCGAGTACCGCGGCCTGTCGCTGACCAGGCTGACCGCGCACCTGGACCGGCTCGGCGTGAAGATCGGCCAGTCCACCCTCAGCTACTGGCAACGCGGCCTGCGGCATCCCGAGGTGCCCCGCTCAGTTGACACGGTACGCGCGTTGGAAACCGTGCTGCGGTTGCCTTCCGACTCACTCGTGGTGCTGATCGGCCCCCGGCAGCGCGCCGGGCGGCACGACGAGGTCGTCCCGAAGTTCACCGAAGTGAGCCGCGTCTGGCAGGACGCCCCGGCACTGCTCGCCGAGTTCGACGCGGCGCCGGAGACCAAGACGAACGCCGACCTGCGCATCGAGTCGGTGCACGATTTCATCCAGCTGGGCGCGCACCGCGAACAACGGGCCCAGACGACCCGGTTCGTCGTGACGGCGGGCCGCCCGGGTCCCGACCGGTACTTCGCGACCTGGGGCGGTGACGAGGGCTGTCTGATCGACCGGGTCGAGATCGCCAGCGCGGAAGGCTGCCGCCTGGGCCGCGTCCGCCGCCAGCCCGCCTCCGGCGTGATGGCCATGGAGTTCCTCTTCGACCGCCACCTGGCAGAGGGCGAGACCCATGTCTTCTGCTTCACCATCGCCGACGGTTCCGGCGGCCCCTCCCCCGGCATGCAGCGCACCTTCCTGCGCGGTGTCGGCAGCTACCTGATCCAGCTCGGCTTCCACCGCCGCGCCATGCCCAGCCGGGTGGTCCGCCAGTTCCGCGCCCACGACCAGGCGGAACCCGTTGGGCGGGAAGGACTCGTGTGCGGGCTCGGCCGGGTCAGCAGCGGCTACTTCACCAACCTGCCCGCCGGTCTGGCCGAAGTCGTCATCGACTGGGCCTGAGGCAACGCCTTATACTTTGAGTTGATCGCCAGGCACACTCGGTGATCACTTGGGAGGGGTGCGGCACAGGGGAGGTCCTGTGCTGAAGCGGTTCCTGTTCTGGATGGAGGACTACGTCGCCGTAGTGGGCGTCGTCGGGCTGATCGGGTCCTTCATCGGCCTGCTGGCGTTCGCCGGCGTGCCGAGCGTCGCCGCCGGCAGCACGGCGATCAAGGCCGGCGTGGTGACGACCGCGGTCCTGGCCGTGATCTCGTTATACGCCGCGCTGGTCACCAGCCTTCGCGCGGCACGCGGACGGAGATCATCGGACGAGCGGCTGCTGCACCACTACTCCCGGATCATGCGGGCGATCCAGCGCGGGACCCTGCACATCACGGACTGGAACCAGGTCGCGGTCATCGCGCACAACGGCGACACCACGGAGACCCTCACCCTGGACGCGACCGTCGCCTGCGACGAGATGTACGTATTTCGGTGGCGGATAGGCGCGGCCTGGCGCCAGCCGTTGAAGGACCGCAGCCGGATGACCTTCGACGTGCGTTCCGCGCACATCAGCGACATGGGCGAGGCGCGGATGAACGTCACGTCCGCCTGGCTGCCGGATGGCCGGCTGGAGCTGAACGCGCACTTCAAACCGGCCCTCAAGCGCGGAACCCCGATCCGGATCGCGATGGAGTGGAACTGGCCGGGCAAGTGCGCCCCGCTGATGCGCCACAACCAGTCCGACTCGTTCTGCATCTGTTTCGTCGACACCATCGAGCACGTCCGCTACACGGTCGTGCTGCTGGACGGCCAGGACGCGTACTACGACCCCATCGGTTTCGACGCACAGGACCGGTCGTACTCGCTTACGTCCACGACGAACCAGCACGGCAACACGGAGATCGTTTTCACCGGCCGGGACATCCCGGCGGAGCGGAAAGTCGGGATGCGGCTCGACCTGAAGTAGCCGGGCGGATCAGGGTGCGCGGGTTCCGGTGACGACCGTCGCGCCCACTTCGTCATCTGACGCGACATCCGCTGTCAGTCCTGCTTCGCGGAGCACGGCCATCGCCGAAGGCGCCTGCTCAGTGCTGGTTTCGACGAACAGGGAGCCGCCGGGGGCGAGCCATTCCGGGGTCGCGGTGACCACGCGGCGGAAGACGTCGAGGCCATCGGCGCCGCCGTCGAGGGTGTAGTGCGGTTCGTGGTCCCGGGCCTCGGGAGGCATCAGGGAGATGGCCGAGGTGGGGACGTACGGAACGTTGGCGACGAGAGTGGTGATCGTGCCGCGCAACGACGCGGGGAGCGGTGTGAACAGGTCGCCGACGAACACCTGGCCGGACACGTTCCGGCGGGCACAGGCTACGGCGACGGGATCGATGTCCGTGGCGTAGAGGGTGATCGGCACAGCGGCGGCGATGGCCGCACCGATGGCGCCCGAGCCGCAGCAGAGGTCCAGTACGACGGATCCGGGTGGAGTCACCGCGATCGCTTGCTGGACAAGAAAAACCGTGCGCTGGCGGGGGACGAAGACGCCGGGCTCGACGAAAACCCGTAGCCCGGCGAAGGAGACCCAGCCGATGATGTACTCGAGGGGCTCACCGGCGATGCGCCGGGCGACCATGGACTCCAGGTCGCCCGGCGCCGCCGTCAGCAGCGCTGCCTCAGCCTCGGCGAAGACACAGCCCGCGGCGCGCAGCCGCGCCACGATGTCCAAGCCGGCAGCGTCCAAACTCAGTAGCGGTAGTGGTCGGCCTTGAACGGGCCTTCCACGTCCACGTCGATGTACTCGGCCTGCTCCTTGGTGAGCTTGGTCAGCTCGCCGCCGAGGGCCTCCAGGTGGATCTTGGCGACCTTCTCGTCGAGGACCTTGGGCAGGCGGTACACCTCCTTGTCGTACTCCTCGTTCTTGGTGAACAGCTCCACCTGGGCGATGACCTGGTTGGAGAAGGAGTTCGACATCACGAAGCTGGGGTGGCCGGTCGCGTTGCCCAGGTTCAGCAGACGTCCCTCCGACAGGACGATGATCGAGCGCCCGCTCGGGAACACCCACTCGTCGACCTGCGGCTTGATGTTGATCCGCCGGATCCCCTGGTACCGCTCGAGACCCGCCATGTCCAGCTCGTTGTCGAAGTGCCCGATGTTGCCCAGGATGGCCTGGTGCTTCATCTGCGACATGTGCTCGACGGTCACCACGTCCTTGTTGCCGGTCGTGGTGATGACGATGTCGGCCTCGCCGATGACCGACTCCAGCTTGCGGACCGCGTAGCCGTCCATGGCGGCCTGCAGCGCGCAGATCGGGTCGATCTCGGTGACGATGACGCGCGCGCCCTGGCCGCGCATCGACTCCGCGGCGCCCTTGCCCACGTCGCCGTAACCGCAGACCACGGCCACCTTGCCGCCGATCAGCACGTCGGTGCCGCGGTTGATGCCGTCGATCAGCGAGTGCCGGATGCCGTAGCGGTTGTCGAACTTCGACTTGGTGACCGAGTCGTTCACGTTGATCGCCGGGAACAGCAGCTCGCCCGCCGCGGCCAGCTGGTAGAGGCGCAGCACGCCGGTAGTGGTCTCCTCGGTCACACCGAGGATGGCCTGCCCGGCCTTCGTCCACTTGGT
>CBIMJO010000584.1:0-6464 GCA_966244135.1 uncultured Actinocrispum sp.
GGGCGGCCTCGGCCGCCCGCTGGAGACGATCCTCAAGCGGCAGAACACCGAGCTGTGGCGCACCACGACCCGCTACGCAGGCGACACCACCTACACCACGCCACCGCAGGGGGACACGGCGACCGCGGTGTTCAAGGACGCGCAGGGTCGCATCGTCGAGCGGCGCCAGTACAAAGCCCGCAGTGACACCGGCAGCTACGGCCCGAGCGCCACGTTCGACGCGATGACCTACCACTACAACGCCAAGGGGCAGGTGGACAAGGTCGCCGACGCGCAGAGCAACGAGTGGCGCTACGAGTACGACCAGCTCGGCCGCAAGAAGCTCGACACCGATCCCGACCGCGGCCAGACCGCCCAGCGCTACAACGCACTCGATCAGATCGAGTCCACAACAGACGCACAGAACCGAACCGTCGTCTACACCTATGACGACCTCGGCCGGCCCAAGGCCCAGTACGAGGGATCGGTCAGCGACGCGACGAAGTTGGCCGAGTGGACCTACGACACCCTGCGCAAGGGGCTGCCGACCTCCTCCACCCGGTTCGCGGGCGGCAACGCCTACATCCAGCGGGTCGACCAGTACGACGACCTCAACCGGCCCACGTCGATGTCGGTGGTCATCCCGTCCGCCGAGGGCACCGCACTGGGCAAGACGTACACCTACGGCGCGAGCTACTCCTCGGTCACCGGGCAGCTGTTGTCCGAGACCATCCCCGCGGCCGGCGGACTGTCCGCCGAGAACGTGATGCACACCTACAACGACCTCGGCCTGCCGGACTCGACCTACGGCCAGAACACCTACGCCTCGGAGCACATGTACTCCCCGTACGGCGAGACGTTGCGGGTCACGCTGGGGGCGAGTCCCAACAAGGCCTGGGTGAAGAGCGACTACACGGAGGGCACCCGCCGGCTGGAGAACTTCGAGATATACCGGGACAGGGCCACCGAGTCGGAGGTCGCCAAGCGGGCGTTCGAGTACGACCGGGCGGGCAACATCACCAAGCTGGCCAACACGCCCACCGACGGCCCGTCCGACACCCAGTGCTTCAGCTACGACAACCTGCGCCGGATGACCTCGGCGTGGACCCCGGGCAACGGGGACTGCGCCCAGGCCAAGACCGTGGCCAACCTCGGCGGAGCCGCGAAGTACTGGCAGGACTTCACCTTCGACAAGATCGGCAACCGGCAGACCCAGGTGCAGCACACCGCCGCCGGCGACGTCACCGAGACCTACGCCATCCCGGCATCCGGTACGGCGGCGGTCCGGCCGCACGCCGTCAGTTCGGTGACCAAGGCCGGACCGACCGGCACCTCCCGCAACGATTTCACCTACGACAACACCGGCAACACCCGCACGCGCACCATCGGCGGGAGCACCCAGACCCTGGACTGGACGGTCGACGGCCGGGTGTCGAAGGTGACCGAGGCCAACGGGCAGAAGTCGGAGTACGTCTACGACGCCGACGGCAACCGGCTGCTGAAGAAGGAGCCCACCGGCACCACGCTGTACCTGCCGGGACAGGAAGTGTTCCTGGCCGCGGGTTCGCCGGCCCCGACCGGGAAGCGGTACTACACGCACGCCGGGACCACTGTCGCCATGCGGTCGTCGGTGAACGGGCTGGCGTACCTGTTGACCGACCATCACGGCACCGACGAGGTGTCCATCACCGAAGACCTGTTCGTCAGCCGCCGCTACACCGACCCGTACGGCACCACGCGCGGCACCAAGCCGACCTTCTGGCCGGATGACAAGGGATTCGTCGGCGGCACCACCGACACCACCGGGCTGACATCGGTCGGGGCCCGTGAGTACGACCCGGCCGCCGGCAGGTTCGCCAGCGTCGACCCGATCGTCGACTTCGCCGACCCGCAGCAGACGAACGGCTACGCCTACGCCAACAACGCGCCGGCCACCGCCAGCGACCCGTCCGGAATGTTCATGGTCATCGACATGGAGGGGTTGTACCGGTCGAACAAACCGGACGGCAGCGACTGGACCCCGGCCAAGAACGCGAAGATGGTCAAGTACTACCAGAGCCAGAAGGCCGTGGCGCGGGTAGTCAGCAACGCCAACAACAAAGCCTGCTCCTCGATGGGAATGTCGAAGTCCGCGTGCAAGCAGGCACAGGAGGACGCCAACTCCAACAAGGGCTTCTGGGACATCGTGAAGGAGGAGATCCCGGACATCATCGGCGACCTCACCGGCTTCAACGACCTCCGCGACTGCTTCACCAAGGGCGACCTGTGGGCCTGCGCCGGCATCATTCCCTGGGCGAAGGTGTTCAAACTCATCAAATCCGTCGGCCGCATCGTCAAAGCCGTCGCCAAGGCGATCAAATGGGAACACCGGGTCAGCGCCGCCCGATCCCTGATGACCAAATGGGCCGGCCGGGTCAACGACCTCGTCCGCAACGGCATGAAAAAGCTCGACGATCTCCGCCATGACGCACCAGAAGGCAAACTTCCCGACAAGTGTCATAGCTTCCCACCCGGTACCAGGGTGTTGCTGGCGGACGGGTCGACCAAACCCGTCGAGGAGGTCACGCTCGGCGACACCGTGCGGACCACCGACCCGGAGACCGGCCGTTCCGAGGCGCACAAGGTGGTCGGCACCTTGGTGCACGACAACGAGGTCGAGCGCACCGAAGTCACCATCGACACCGATGGCCCCGCCGGCACCGCCACCGCCACGCTGACCGCCACCGACTGGCACCCCGTCTGGGAACCCGACCTCAAAGCCTGGGTCCCGATCGGCAATCTGCAAGCCGGCTCCTGGCTGCAGACCTCATCGGGTACCTGGGTCCAGGCCACCGCCGTCCGCCACTACACCGGCACCGGCAAGGTCCACGACCTCACCGTGGACGGCGTCCACACCTACCACGTCGTCACCGGCACCGTCGCCACCCTCGTCCACAACTGCGGAACTGGGACCCCCTCCCCGTCTCCGGATGCCGGCACCGCAACGGTCTATGACTATGGTGGCGGTGACCATTACAGCGTCAAGGTGACACACGGCGGCGAGTCCACACACACCGAACTCAACTTGGACGTAACCGGTGACACATACATCAGGAAGGTGCCGGCCAACAATTCGTGGGCGCCGACGCGCAGTGCATCGGTCGAACTCCCCAACGCACGAGGGGCACGGAAGCTCCAGGATGATCTGCTCAAGGAATCAAGTACGGGACAGTACCAAGCAATGGCGGGTGAGTACCCCCGCCTGCCAGGTGGGGAGGGGCTGAACAACTGTGCCACACACTGCCTTGACGTGCTGGGAGCGGGTGGCTACTCGGTGCCGGCAGGGGACAGGAGAGCACTCATACGTTGGAAGAACAGTTTCTTCGGTGGGTAGTGAACGAGGCGGTCCGGTGGAGATAAATGAGGATCATGAGCTCAGCGTGTACGTGTTCATCGTGCTCGACCGCACGGTTGGCTGGGAGGCACGGGAGCTTGCCGGAAGGGCGATAGCCGCCATCGCCAGGTCCTACATCTGGCTGGTGTCGAAGAAGTCCGGCCGCGAGTTTCCCGAAGGAGTCGCTGATCATGTGATGGAAGCCGGCGAGCAGCACGAGCGAGTCGTGGAGATGTGGCGGGAATACGAGGAGACCCGCGACCGGGCCGCGATGCTCGCCGAGTTTCGAGACATTGTCAACCGCATGGAATCGCAGCTGCCGGAATAGGGCGTTCTGTCACGTAGCGCGCTACCGGATTGGGCAAGCCCCAGGCGTGCCCAATCCGGTAGCACCGTTCGAAGACGCGGGTGTGTAGCCATCTCCAGCTGTGGTGAAGGCCGCTCTTTCCGCTCGCGAAGCGTCAGCGGTCGCAGCCGCCGTCCTTGTCCGGCCGGACATATGCTCGCGTCATGTCGGCGATGCCCTTGTATGCGTACGGATCGTTGCCTGCCACGAGTGAGACGTCGCGGTAGTCCCAGGCCGCCGGTGCGGTGCCCGCGGGTAGCCTCCAGTACAGGGGAGACTCGGCGCTCATGTAGTGGTGGACCAATGCCCGCCGCAAGCCGTGCCGGCCGGAATTGGGCAACGACCGGTGCAGCAGGTATCCGTTGAAGATCGTGGGCGAGTTGGGTGATGGCGCGGTGGACTGTGCTGGGGGCCACACGATAGTGAGTGGCGAGCGTGTGGATGGTGGGTAGCGTGGTTCCGGGTGGGTAGGTGTTGTTGGTGATGGCGGTGCGCAGGTTGAAGAGCCCGTTGCGCTTCATGTTCGGCGGTAGGGCCTGCGGAGATGGTCTCCGACAGGTATCGGGCTCGGTGGGTGATCGGGTCGGTTCCGGAATAGAGCCGCACCCGCAGCGAACCGCTGGGCAACGCCTCGATGTTGCCGCGACGACGACGCGCCTTACGGCCACGGCTACGGGGTCGGGTCGCTGATTTCATGGGACACCTTCCTCCGAATTGGGCTGGAAATCGCCAATGCGAGGGTCATGGACAGCGACATCGGCTACCGGCGATGTGACTGAACGCGCACCGTCTACTGTGGACGGCACGCCATTGGTGACAACTGTCGTTGCGACTGGCTGGCGTTCGAGGGGGTGACGACATCTCTAGGACGTCGTGGTGACGTGCCCTGTGGCCGCCTCGCCCTGTCCGGTGCGAGGACCATTCGTACTGGTCGGCGGCATTCAGTTGCGAGTTTGGACGAGGGAGCCGGGCCCCCGTCACGTTGTGTCGTGTCCGGAAGTGTGCGCCCGTGGGATGGCCACCGTCTGGCAGGTCTGTTTCGTTGCTGCAGACCGTTTCCTCGTTACCCCGCTGGTCGTCGGACTCGGTCGTCCAGCTCCCATGTCAGGGACGCTGGTACAACCGCTCCGACCCCGGTTCATGTCATCGTTCATGTCACACCCTCTGTTGGCAGGCCGCCAGCAAGGGGTTTCCGCAGGTCACAAGGGGTGCCCCCGGCAGGAATCGAACCTGCGACCAAGAGATTAGAAGTCTCTCGCTCTATCCGCTGAGCTACGGGGGCGTGACGGTGCGCGGTGCTTCGCTGGAGGGCGTTGCACCGCCGTCTGTGGGGGTGATCGTTCGGGGAAGGTCAGATGTTTCCGGCGAGCGGCAGTGAATCCGTGGAACAGGTCACTTTTTGCCGAGGGTGTGCCCTAAGGGGCGGGCCGGGGCGCCGTGTCTGGACGCCGGGGGCCGCTGCGGGGCACGGAGTTGTCGCACGTGGGGCACGATACCGGCTGGATGGGCGGTTCGAGTGGATCATCCCGGCAAGGCCGCCCGACCAGGTGAAACCCGGCTGGTGGAGGCCCTCGGAACGAGGCTCACGGCGAGGGTCACGGGGGTGCCCGGCCCGGTACCCGCCAACAGGCGGAGCACCAGTTCCCCCGTTCGCCGACCTTTCTCCAGCAGGTCCTGCCGGACGGTGGTGAGATCCGCCCATGCCGCGGCCGGCGTGTCATCGAAGCCGACGACGCTGAGATCCCCGGGAACCGACAGGCCGACGTCCGAAGCCGCCCTGAGGGCGCCCAATGCCAGCTCGTCGGACATGCACAGCAGCGCGGTCGGCCGGGGTTCCTGGCGAAGCAGCCACGCCGCGCCCTCCCGCCCGTACTCCCGAACGCTGTCCGGCGCCTCCCAGATCGGCGGCGTGGTGCCGAGCACGTCCTGATAGCCGTGAAGCCGCTCGATCGTCACCTGGAACTGTGCCGCCGCGATCCTCTGTGGACTGACCGGCCCGGCCGCACCGCCCGTACGCAGGTCCAGGCTGAGGATCCCGATGTCCCTGTGCCCCAACTCGACCAGGTGCCGGGCGGCCATTCGGGCGCCGCCGCGATCGTCCACTCGCAGGGTCGCGGATGAGCCCACCGCAGGCTGGTCGACTACGACGAGTGGCAGACTCCGTTGCAGGACAGCCGTGATCGCCGGGGCGTCGTTCGGTAGTGAGTACGCGACAACGACATCGGCGTGAACAGCGGCGACAGCGGACGGACGCGGCCCGCCGCCCTGGGAACTGCCGGGCATCAGCACCAGTGACCGTTCCCCGGTATCCACAGTGGACGCCAGGGTGTCCAGCATGATCGACAGCGCCGGGTCGGAGAACGCGGCGGACAGCCCCTTGTCGAGCATCACCGCGACCGCGCCGGCCCGCTGGGTGGCCAGGCTGCGGGCGACCGGGTCCGGCCCGGCGTACCCGAGCTCCGCCGCTGTCCGCAGGATCCGGTCGCGCAGCTCCGCGGACAACTGGTCGGGCCGGTTGTAGGCGTTCGACACGGTCGCCCGGGACACGCCCACCTCGCGCGCGACGGTGTCCAAGGTCGGCCGCCGAGAACTCACTCGCAGAACATAACGCATTTCTGAAGCGCTTCAGTTAACGTGGCGGCCATGCGTTCCGGAATCGTCGCCGTGCTAGGGATCTTCGCCCTGAACGGAGTGGTCTTCGGGTCGTGGGCGCCGCGGGTGCCCGCACTCGCGGCGCAGGTCGGCGCCGCCGAAGGCGCGCTCGGC
>CBIMJO010000585.1:0-6458 GCA_966244135.1 uncultured Actinocrispum sp.
TCGTGTACGGCTTGCGGTCGCGTGGCCCGGGCTCGCCCGCGGTGACCAGGCCGGTCTCGGTCATCCGGGCCAGCTCCCGGTAGACCTGGCTCTGCGTGAGGGTCCAGAAGTTGCCGATCTTGCTGCCGGCGGCGGCGACCAGGTCCCAGCCGGTCATCGGGCCGTCGTGCAGTAGCCCGAGCAGGGCCGCGGCGGTGGCGTTCAGGGCTCTCGTCTCCACGACATCCCATTGTGTCAGGTTCACCGTGCGTATGCGCTCTCGTCCAAAGTCGACGCGGTGCCATGTGGACAGTCGGCATGATCGTTTGTCATTTACCGTCACCGCCAACTGGCCCGGCGCAAACTCCGGTTGGCCCTCCGTACGGGGGAATTGCCGGACCGGATACCCTCCGTGTTCGGTATGCTGGCCTCGGGCT
The DNA here is from genome assembly GCA_966244135.1 of uncultured Actinocrispum sp. Taxonomy (GTDB): domain Bacteria; phylum Actinomycetota; class Actinomycetes; order Mycobacteriales; family Pseudonocardiaceae; genus Kibdelosporangium. Next base: position 417 of record CBIMJO010000585.1, read on the forward strand.
TGATGCCTGCGCGGGCTTTTCGGGCCGAGACCTGCGGTAATCCCAAGTATCAAGCCATTCGCAGTGAAGGTGGGCGTTATCACCGGCACGGGGGTGGGTATTTTGGTGGTCGAGCGCGAGAAAGGCGTCCCTGGTGACGGTTCTGGACTCGACGGGACGGTGATTGCATGAACCAAGTATTGGATTACTCTGCCGGGTTCCCCGGCGCGGGGGCGATCAAAGGCGCTGGTTATGCGGGTGCGGTGCGGTACATCGGTTTTCCCGACCGGCGTAAGTGCACGACCCGCGGCGAGCTGAACGACTTCAGTGCGAACCAGCTGGGCATGGCCCTGGTGTTCGAGAACAGCACCACGGACTGGCGCGGCGGCTTCGGCACCGGACAGGTGTCCGCCCGCCGGGCCCGCGACCATGCCAACGCCATCGGCTTCCCGGCCGACCGCCCGATCTACATGGCGGTCGACCAGGACGTGGTGAGCAGCGGCGAGTTCGCCACCATGGTCGAGTACTTACGCGGCGCGAGCACATCTTTAGGCGGTGTGCACGTGACGGGGGTGTACGGCGAGGCGGACGTGATCGATCGGGCCCGGGACGCCGGGGTGGCGGCCTGGTTCTGGCAGACTGCGGCGTGGTCCCGGGGCCGCCGCACTTCAGCACATCTTTTCCAGCGCGTCGGCACGGTCAACGTCGGCGGGGTTGGCTGCGACATCAACGACGTGCTCCAGGAGGACTGGGGTCAGCACAACGCGGAGGACGACATGCCCAGCGTTCAGGAGATCGTCGAGGCGATCAAGTGGCAGGTTCTGGCCGGGGACTGGCGGTTCGAGGGCAACCGCAACCCGATGGACATGGCGGCCCAGAGCGTGGCGACCGGGTTCGCCATCCAGAGCAAGGTGGAGGCCGCGCTGGCCAAGCTGGACGCGCTGACCTCGACCGTCAGCGACGACGAGGGCAAGGTGCTGGCCGCGGTGACCGGGTCGCGCTCGGAGATCCTGGCCGCCGTGGCCGCGATCCCGGCGACCGGCAAGCCCACCGACGAACAGATCCAGGACCTGGTCCTGCGGCTGCGTGAGGGCCTGGGCAAGGAGCTGGCCGAGGAAGTGGGCCGCCGCCTGGTCGGCACCCCGCAGAACGGCGGCTAGCCACCTGAGTGAGGGCCCCGCCGGGTGCTCCGGCGGGGCCTTTCGCGTCTCAGCGGCGTTGTTTGATCCTTTTCTGGCCGGACCAGCTGACCACCGCGATGATCAGGCCCAGCACGCCGATGGCGATGCCGATGATCTCCAGAAAGATCATGAACCCCATTCCGGTGCTCCCCTCCTTGCTTTCCACGGCAACGAAAAGTAGCCACGAAAACGGCGGAAAAGTCCTTTGTGGTACGAAGGTGGGATGCCGGATCACCACTTCGTGCCGTCCGCTATAAAGGGGTATGGCACGAAAGGCCCGCCCGACAGGTCCCGGCCGCCGGGCGGTCCGGTTCGGCACGGCCGAGCTCATGCGCGACCTCGACCGGCCGAACGGGTGGTACCTGAGCGTCGACGGGGTCGCGCAGTCCTATGTGGACCTCGACGATCCCGGGCACCTGGAGTTCGACTACGTCCGGCGGATGGGTGACGTGATCGACCTGATGCCCGCCGGTCCGGTGGACGCCCTGCACGTCGGCGGGGGAGCGTGCACGCTGGCCCGCTATGTGGCGTTCACCCGGCCGGGTTCGCGGCAGCTGGTGCTGGATCTCGATGGCGAGCTGATCGCGTTCGTGCGCGAGTTCCTCGCGCTGAGTTCGGTGCGGGGGCTGAAGGTACGGGTGCAGGACGGCCGCGAGGGGGTGGCCGGCCGGCGGGACGGCACCGCGGACTTGGTGGTGCTGGACGCGTTCGCGCGGGCGTCGATGCCGGGCGGGCTGGCGACGGTGGAGTTCACCCGGGATGTCGCGCGGGTGCTGCGGCCGGGCGGGACGTATGTCGTGAACATCTCGGACGGGCCGGGGCTGCGGTTCGCGAAACGAGTGATGGCCACGGTGGCGTCGGAGTTCTCGTCGATGGCGCTGCTGGCCGATCCCGGGATCCTGCGGGGGCGGCGGTTCGGCAACCTCGTGCTCGCCGCGTCCGCATCGCCGCTGCCCGCCGTGGAACTCGCCGGACGCGCGGCCTCGGCGGCGTTCCCGGCCCGGCTGGTGACCGGGGACAAGCTGCGTGATCTGTGGCGCGGTGCAGCGGTGATCACCGATGGTATGGACATCGTCACGCCGACACCGCCGGACAGTGCCTTCACGTAGCCGCCTTCATGTAGCAGCGCTTGCGCCGCCCTGGCAAAGTAGGTGCGTGACATTCCGGGTGGCCGTAGTGGGTTCTGGTGTTGTTGCCGAGGCGAGTCACATTCCCGCGCTGCGGGCGGCCGGGGACCGGGTGGAGATCGTCGCCGCCGTGGACTCCGATCCCGAGCGGCTCGCGGACTTCCAGCAGGCACACGACATCCCGGCCGCGTACGGCTCGGTCGGGGAGATGCTGGCCGCGCAGAAACCCGACCTGGTGCACATCTGCACGCCGCCAGTGACCCATGTGGACATTGCCGTGCAGTGCCTGGAAGCGGGATCCTGGGTGTGGGTGGAGAAACCGCCGACCCTGTCGCTCTCGGAGTACGCGCGGATCGAGGCGGCGGAGCGCGAAGGCGGGCCCTACGCGAGCGTAGTATTCCAGCACCGCTTCGGTTCCGGAGCGCGCAACGCCATCGACCTGATCAGCAGCGGAGCCCTCGGCCGGCCGCTCGTGGCGATCTGCCAGACGACGTGGTTCCGCGATCAGGCGTACTTCGACGTGCCGTGGCGGGGGCGTTGGGACACCGAAGGTGGCGGGCCCACGATGGGGCACGGGATCCACCAGATGGATCTGCTGCTGGCACTGCTCGGCGACTGGACGTCCTTGCAGGCAGACGCCGCGCGGCTGGACCGTGCCACGGAGACCGAGGATGTCTCGATGGCCATGGTCCGCTTCGAGAACGGGGCGGTGGCGTCCATTGTGAACAGTGTGCTGTCGCCCCGCGAGGAGAGCTACATCCGGGTGGATCTGTCCGATGCCACAGTGGAGTTGACACATCTGTACGGGTATCGGAACTCGGACTGGCTGTACACCCCCGCTTCACACGTGCGGGACCCCGAACGGATCGCCTCGTGGACCACGGTGCCGGAGAACGTGCCGAGTTCTCACTCCGCGCAGTTGCCGTACTTGTTGGACGCCATGGAGCGTGGGGTACGGCCGCCGTTGTCCGGGGGTGAGGGGCGGGCCGCACTCGAGCTGATCGCCGCTCTCTACCGCTCCGCGTTCACCGGGCGGGCCGTGGTCCGAGGCGAGGTCGGGCCCGACGACCCGTTCTACTACCGGATGCACGGGGACTCCCTGCCCTGGCACAGCTGAGTTCGGGGTCTGCTAAGCCCGCCCTAAGAAGCCCTGGGCAGGCAGCCGATCTGTCACTCTTGTGTGGTACGAATCCCTGTATGGCGACGGGTGTGGTCGGGGCTGGCGATACTGACTTACCGTTGTTCGGGCGCTATCGGGTGCTGGAGCTGCTCGGGCAGGGTGGGATGGGGGTTGTTCACCGGGCTTACGACACGGTGAACGACCGGGTGGTCGCGCTCAAACGGTTGTCGGGCGGGGACCGGGATTTCCGGTCGCGGTTCCAGCGGGAATCCCGCATTGTGGCGGGTTTGAGCCATCCGAATGTCATCCCGGTCAACGATTTCGGTGAGGTCGAGGGCGAGCTGTACCTCGACATGATGCTCGTCGAGGGCACCGACCTGCGGCGGATGATGGGTGCCGGCGCGCTCGGCCACGCCACCGCGATACGGGTTCTCAAGCAGGTGGCGGCCGCGCTGGATGCCGCGCACGCCAAGGGGTTGGTGCACCGGGACGTCAAGCCGTCGAACATCCTGATCGACGGCGAGGGGCACGCGTACCTCGCCGACTTCGGGATCGCCCGTGAGACCTCGGCCGAGGTCACCGTGCTGACCCAGTCCGGCGATCTGGTGGGAACCTGGGACTACATGGCGCCGGAACGCATGTCCCGGGGCCAGGTTGACGGCCGCGCCGATGAGTACTCGTTGGCGTGCGTGCTGTTCGAGTGCCTCACCGGCCGGCTCGCGCACCCCGCGCTGGACCCCGCGGGCAAAGTCGCCGCGCACCTTCTGCAACCGGCGCCGGCACCGTCGGTGTTCAGCCCGACCATCACGCCCGCGCTCGACACGGTCGTGCTGCGCGGCATGGCGAAGGATCCGGCACGCCGTTACGCCACCACGGGCGAGATGATGGCCGCCGCCGAAGCCGCGGTCTTCGAAGGGGTCACGGCCCGCCAGGCACAGCCCACGGCCGCCGGTCCGGACAAGGGACAGGACCAGGGCCGGATCGTCCGCGCGATCCTGCGCTCCACCGCCCCGCGCAAGCCCGCCACCCGCGAGATGGCTCACGACAAGCCGCCGACCTGCCCCTACCCGGGCCTGATCGGGTTCGACAGCAGCAACGCGGACCTGTTCCACGGCCGCGATCACGTCGTCACCGATCTATTGGTACGCCTGGCCGAACAGCTCGACACCGGCGAACCCGTCGTGGTGGTCGGCGCTTCCGGCGCGGGCAAGTCGTCGGTGATCCACGCCGGTCTGCTGCCCGTCCTCGAGGCGGCGAACCACGGCGAGGACACCGCGTGGCCACAGATCGTGATCACGCCGGGGATGGACCCGATCAGCAACCTGGCCGCGTCGCTCGCGTTCCACTCCACCATCGTGGCCGCCGAGTGGGCCCGCGTGATCAAGGAGACCCCGGCGAGGCTCGGCGAACTGTGCCGCCGCGCGATCCCGGGTGGCCGCCTGACGATCGTGGTCGACCAGTTCGAGGAGCTGTTCACCCACGGTGTCCCCGAAGGTGACCGCATCGCGTTCGCGACGGCGCTCGCCAACGCCCATCCCGCGCTGGTCGTCCTCGCTGTCCGGGCCGACCTCGTCGACCGGTGCATCGAGCTCACCCCGTTGATCCCGGCGCTGAACTCCCCGGTGCTGCTCGGATCCATGGACGCGACCGAGTTGCGCCAGGCGATCGTCCAGCCCGCGCGCGACTACGGCATCGACATCGAACCCGGCCTGCCCGAACGCCTGATCGCCGACCTGGGGGTGCGCGGCGAGAAGGGCTACGACCCCGGCGCGCTGCCCAGGCTCGCGCACGCGCTGCGAGAGGCCTGGAACTACCGCGAGGGCGATGTCCTGACCCTGTCGGCGTACCGGCGTGCGGGCGGGATCGACGGCGCCGTGTCCCGCACCGCCGAGGACATCTACGCCCAGCTCGGCTACGAAGGCCAGTACGCGCTGCGGACCATCCTGTTGCGCCTGGTCACGGTGACCGACGAGGGCGGGGTCGCGCGGCGCAGAGTCCATCCCGCCGAGGTGGCCGGGCCGATCCTGGACCGGCTGATCGGCGCCCGGCTGGTCACGGTGGACGCCTCAGGCGCCATGCTCAGCCACGAGGCCCTGCTCACGGCCTGGCCCCGGCTGCGGGACTGGATCGACGAGGACCGGGCCGGTCTGGTCCAGCACCGCAGGTTCACCGACGCCGTGCACGCCTGGACCGACTCCGGCCAGCAGAACGACGACCTCTACCGAGGGGCGCGGCTCGCGGCGTTCAGCGCCTGGCTGGAGTCCGCGCGCGACCGGGTGCACCTGCAGCCCGCGGAACAGGAGTTCCTGAGCCGGTCCAACGCCGCGGAGTACGCCGGCCAGATCACCGCCCGCCGCCGCACCCGGCGCCTGCGCATCCTGGTGGCCGCGTTGAGTGTCCTGCTGCTGGTGGCCTCCGGCGCGGTCGTGATCGCCACCCAGCTGCGCCAGAACGCCCTCGACGAACGAAGCCGGGCCGACACCTCATCGCAGCTGAACCTGTCCCGGCGGCTGGCCGCCGAGTCCTCGCTGGCCGTGGGTGTCGACTCACGCCGGACCGCCATGCTCGCCCTGGGCGCCTGGCAGGCGGGGGAGACCATTGAGGCGCGCAGTGCGCTTCTGTCCAACCGGGTCGA
>CBIMJO010000586.1:0-6448 GCA_966244135.1 uncultured Actinocrispum sp.
TCGCCCTGGCGGCCGAACCGGAGTATGTCGTCGACAAGCCCGGCACACTGACCATCGACGCACGCGACGGTAAACCGGCTGGTGTCCTCGTCGACCAACCGAACGCCCGATGCGGCGAAGGGCGCATCGGCTTCGAACGGGCGACCACCACACCGGGCGGCGCGAGCACCGAGATCTACACGCGGGACTTCACCGACGTGGTGGTCCGGCCATCGGTGAGCGCCGCCACCGCGGCCGGGCAGTTCCGGTATTTCACCGAGGCGCGGATGGCCGAGCCGGACGGCAAAGGCACCTTCAACGACAGCCCCTACCTGTACAACGTGCGCCACGAGACCGACGGCCGCGTCCCGGCTGAGCTGATCAACCGGATCCACGACAGTGAGCTGACCAAGGTCCACTCGGAACACGCGGCTACCGGCGCCGGCAAGTACGGCATGCGGGAACGGATGGTCTTGAGGCAACTGCTGTTCACGCTGGAGGAGTTCTACACCCCCAACGTGCCGTGGCTGGGCCGGTTCTCCCAGACCTCCGACCCGATCCTGGCACCCGCTGAGTCCGGTTTGTCCAGCGTGGGCGTGCGGACGTTCAAACCCGGGCACACGACGGAACGTTGGAACAACGGCGTTTTCGGCCCGGCCTTCCCAGCCGATCCCGAGCAGCCCTGGGCCTGGGCAGCGCGGTCCGGCGACCAGGTCAGCTTCCAGCCACCCCTCTACGCCGACCGGGCACCACACAGGTACGGCTTCTCGGACAGCAGTGGCACCACGACGCTTACCAGCGACGGCAAGCATATCTGCGCAACGCCATACACCGGATACGACGACTACGACGTCCCTGCCGGGCCGGGCACCTACCAACTCCACACCGACTCGACCCGCAACACCCCGCTGTCCAGCAGGATCACCGCGGACTGGACCTTCAAGTCCACCACCGTGAGCGGCGACCATCCCGAAGCCCTTCCCCTGCTGGCGGTCCGCTTCACCCCAGTGCTCGACGACCACAACCAGGCGCCGCGGACACTGCCCACGCTGGTCCCGATCACCGTCGACCACAACACCGGCGGCAAAGCGAGCAAACCCGCCATCGAAGTGTCCTACAACGACGGTGCCACCTGGAAACCCGTTCCGGTGCTTGCCATCGCAGGAAGATGGTTCACCCTGATCGCCCATCCGGCAGGCGCCAAGTCCGTGTCGCTCAGGGCGAAGACAGGCGATACCAACGGCAACGCCGTCGAACAGACGATCATCGGCGCGTTCCTCCTGAAGTAAAGCCACATCAGCGGAAAGGTGGCGCCTCGATGCTGGGGCGCCACCTGCGGTCGGGCTGCTCGTCACCGAACTCGCCAGCCCGAAGGTCCACTTCGGACATAAGGTGAGCCGGGTTTGCCTGGGCGAGCTTTTGCGCGATGGGCCATCCTGGGAGGCATGAACCTGAGCGGGCAGACCGTGGTCGTGATCGGCGGTAGCGCGGGGATCGGCTGGCGCCCGCCCGGCAGGCCCGCGCCGCGGGCGCCGAGGTTGTGCTGACCGGCCGTGACCCGGACCGGTTGGATCTGGCCGCCCGCGAGGTCGGCGCGCAGGACGCCGAGGCCTTCGACACCACCGACTTCGACCGGCTGGAGCGGTTCTTCGCCGACCGCCCGCCGGTTGGCCACGTGATGGTCACTGCAGGCGGCCCGTACTTACGCACCGATGGCCGAGATCGACTTCGCCGAGGCGCAGCACACCATCGACCAACACGTGTGGCTGCCGGTGCGCATCGCCAGCACGCCGAGAAGATCCGCGGTTCGCTGACGCTAAGGCAAGAGAGCCGAGCCTTCTCGGCATCAGCCCGCGCCTGCTGGCGGTGGCGAGGCGACCAACTACCAGTGGGTGACACCGTTGGAATGTGCTTCTCGACGGAGCCGCTCTTCTGTGCGGCGGACCGCGCCTGCACGCTCGGCTTCGTTCACCTCGAGCGCCCGCACCACGGGATCGTCAGCGGAGCGTCGCTCGCGCAGCTCGGCCATCCGCTCGTCGAACGTCATCGGGCGCCCGTCGGGGCCGGTGGTCATGTCGCAGTACCACAACGCGTCACGTACCGAGCCCCGCTCGTCCTCGAACACGGACAGCTCATCGGCCAGACCGACGAGGCCGGCCACCGCGGCCGCGCCGGCGTGGTGGGCGACCAGTGCACACACCCGGAACGGGACACCACACGCCACCAGAAACCGGGCCCCGTCCAGCTGGTGCAATCCGGTGACGGCCAGTGCGGACGCGTACCCGATGTCATGGAGCCAGGCGGACGCGACCAGCACCTCCGCCTCGTGCGGCGGGAACGCGGGCGCGATCTGCTCGGCACGGCGCGCCACACCGCGCGCATGCGCCCACCGGCGAGGCAACTCGTCGACCAGCAGGCGTCTGGCCGTCAGCCATGACCACGTACGCAGCGACACCTCGTCCAACGGCACGGCATTCGCGTCCGCCAGCCAGCCGATCCGCCCCCGGACCACGCGTTCGACCAGGACCGGGACGAACGCCTGCACGCGGGCGTGGTCGAAACGCGACCACGCCTCCCGCACGCATTCGTCCAGCACGTTGCACGGCACGTCCGGCCGCTCCCGAACCAGACGACTCTTGAGCTGGCGTATGCGCGGACCGGGTGCACACAACGTGTCCATTGTCGGCATCGGCGTCACCTCCGGACTCGCCGGCGGACCTCAGCTTGCCTCACCATCGACTACCCGACCAGCCGACGTCGCCAAACGGTCCCGGGCCGGCTCCGTGGAGACACGGCAACTCGCCGCCCACGCCATCTCGGAGTCCCGCGCCAGTCAGGTGACCGCAACCACGCCGTGGGGGCTGCGTCTAGGAACCCGAGGGGAGGGTGCCTTTTTCCCAGGGCGACGATCGCCTCGCCCCGATGCTCCGGCTGGGGGAAGATCGTGACTGTCACGACGACACCCATGATCGATCCTTCCTGGTTCACACCGGCAGTTCGGTACCGGCTTGTTCGGCTGCCATGTACTTGGCGTACCAGTCCGGCCAGTTCGCGTCGGCCGCACCGATCCGCTTTTCGTGTTCGCCGTGCGCGACGGCCGCACGCTGCATCGCTTTCGACAGATCCTCGACCGACCCGAACGACGTGATGCCGGTGTCGACCCGCCCGGGCAGCCGGGACGTGATCTCCTGCAATATCCAGGTATTGCCGTCCGGGTCGCTGAGCAGGGCGCGTGACCGGTAGGTGCGGCGCTCGGGGTCCAGGCCGGGCTCCAGCCCATCCACGCCGAAGTGGAAGAACTCCCCCACCTCCACGCCCGCGCCGACCAGCGCGTCCCTGGCAGCCACGATGTCGGGCACCACCAGGTATCCCTTGGCGGATCCCGGTGCCGCGTCGGTCAGGGTCGAGCCGAACTGGATCGACGTAGCCGAACCGTGCGGCGTGAACTGCACGACGCCGGGCGGCGTGACATCCAGCCGCCAGCCCAGCCGGCTGTAGAACTCCTTCGCGCGATCGATGTCCGCGACCGGGATGATGAGAACTTCCACCTTCATGTCGATGTCCATGATCATGACTGGCCCCTTATGTGTTGTCTGGGGAACAGCCAACTCCTGCGCACTGACAGCGTCCAGCCCGTGCATTCCATCGGCTACGCCGGCTCCCGGCCGATCAAGGCCGGATCGCCAACGACTCACTGGCGTGGTGGAGGCGGAAGGTCACGGTGGCCGGTAGGTCGGCGCGGCGCCTGAACCGTCCACATGAGAATGGCTCCCGCCCCGAGAAGCACACCGGTCAGCAGGAACAGCACGTCGCCCATGCTCACGCCGAGAAGAAACACGAGCACGGCTGCAACACCCACGAGCCAGTGCCGCCATGCCCGGGAACCGCTTCCGAACGAGCCGAGCAGTTCGGCCAGCTCTGGGTCGTCGGCTTTCATGGTTCTCTCGATGGCACGCAGCGTGCGGTGTTCCTGGCGGTTCATGATGCGACCCTCCTGAGCATCGTGATCGTTGTGTCCGTTTCGTGCCTGAGTTCGGCAGGTGCGTGGCGCACGGTGCCGACCGCAGCCGACCCGCTCGGGTGGCCACGAGGCGTTCGGAGCCGGATCCTCAGCGGCCGGGTGCGCACCGCGCTTGGCGCGAGGCTCGCGCTTTCCCGGCTGGTTTCAGGCCGGGAGCCCGCGACGTCGCCGTGCGCGGCGGTGCTGGTCGTCTTCGTGGCCTGGCGCGAGAGCGCAGCTTGACTCCCTGTTACCCGGGAGTAGCCAGCTGTCACGGGAGCAGGCGGGTATCGACTGGTGGGCATGGAGTTGGTGGCCCGTTCGGCCGAAGGGCTGACTCTGACAACCGTTCGTTAACCGAGTCCGCGTGTGGCGTTCATGTCCTGGCCGCGTAAAGGGCCGCCCATGGGATGAATTGTCTGCCAGCGGTGGGGACGGGTGAGCAATTGACGTCGAACTGGTTTCGCCCAGGGCACCCGCCGGGAGGGGACATGGCGCGATTCCAATGTTTCAGAAACGACTCCAGCGGCGTCAGATGGCGGTTGCTGGGCGGCAACAACCGGGTGCTCGGGCTTTCGGTCCGCGGGCATGCCGACCACAGTGCGGCGTTGCGGGAGGTGGACACACTGCGTGGGGTCGTCGCCGATGCGCGACTGGAGTTCGAACGCTCGCTCGCCGGGCAGTGGTGGTGGCAACTGTCGCTGGCCGAGACACCGGTTGCGCGCTCGGCGCAGGGGTCCGCACGCAAGATCGACGCGGACCTCGCGGCGAAGCGGTTCATGCGGCGGGTGCGGGAGGCGTCCGTCGACTCGTCGGTGATGGTGTTCCAACCGGGGCACCGCGGCCGCCAGTCCGCCGCTTCGCACTGACCGGCGCATCGAACCCACGGCGCCATTGTTACCTAACAACCTGGCAACGCTGTCCGTGACTCGATGGCCGTGAGATGAACGGACCCGCTCCCGGCACGGGCCAGATCGCGAACACGGCGCCGAACGGGTTTTGCGCGATGAGCGGGGGTGCCGAAGATTCCGGGGCGCACTTTCGCGTGTGGTGAAGGAGGAATCTTGCGTACTCGTCTCATCTCCGGAATCGTCGGTGCCGTGCTCGCCGTGGGCCTGACCGCTGGTCGGTCACCCCGGCCGCCGCCGAGGCCCCGCAGGAAAGCAGCAGTTGGTGACGAACCTCGTCGACAACGCCGTCCGGCACAACCATCCAGGCGGCTGGCTGTCGGTCCACACCCTCACCGACGGCCACAATCCCATGGTGGTTGTGGCCAACAGCGGTCCATGCATCGACCCGCGCCGGATACCCAGCCTGTTCGAACCCTTCCAACGCACCGACGGCCGTGCCCGCACCAGCGAGGACGGACTCGGGCTCGGCCTGTCCATCGTGCGCGCCATCGCCGACGCACACCACGCCTCCGTGACCGCCTTCCCCCGCCCGGAAGGCGGCCTCGTCGTGACCCTGCGACTGCCCAGCGCGTAGTCCACGGTTCCGGCCTCGAAACGTCCACTATGGACATACCGCAGCGACCTCCCGATCACCGCCGATGCGCGGGGTGGTCCGCGGTTCCGTCGATGAGACTTTCCATCCGCTTGATTCCCGGGTCGTGATCGTCGGCGACGTAGTCGTGGGACCGTGTGGCGTCTTTACCGTCCGGAACCTCCATGGAGCGAAGAATCGGCGTGGCGACCACAGCCACCGCCAGGTTGACAGCGAGGGCTAGCAGTCCAACATAGACAGTGGACGTGCTGTCCAGACCGAGGTTGGCCAGCGGCCAGGCGGATCCGCCGAAATGTGCGCGCACGATGTTGCCGCCGGGACCGAGTTGCGGGATTTGGTAGAGCAGGATGAGGCCAGTGGCCAGGCCGGTGACCAGACCGAGTATCAGCGCGTATCTGTGCAGCCAGCGGGAATACAGGCCAACTGCGACAGCAGGCAGGATCTGCAGGATGATCACGCCACCGACCAGTTGCAGGTCGATGGCGAACTGGGGGCGCAGGAGCAGGATGGCGCCGATCGCGCCGCCTTTCACCATCAGCGAGGCCCACCGGCTGACCCGGGTTTCCGCTGCGGCAGTGGCGTTCGGCCGGATGTACTCGCGGTAGATGCTGCGGGTGAACAGGTTCGCCGCGGCGATGGACATGATCGCGGCGGGGACGATGGCACCGATCCCAATTGCCGCGTAGGCGATTCCTGAGCACCACTCGGGGAACATGGCGTCGAACAGGGCCGGCACGATGGTGTTGCGGTCACCGTCGATCGGCTTGATCCGGAGGTAATGTGCGAGGTAGCCGAGCACAGCGGTGAAGCCGAGCATGAGTGTGTAGACCGGAAGCGCGGCGATGTTGCGCTTGACCGTGCCGCGGCTGCGGGCGGCCAGCACGCCGGTCATGTTGTGCGGGTAGAGGAACAACGCGAGCGCCGAGCCGAGAACGAGGGTTTGGTAGCCGAACTGGTTGGTCGTGA
>CBIMJO010000587.1:0-6438 GCA_966244135.1 uncultured Actinocrispum sp.
AACCCGACGACATGCGCCTTGGACACCGACAGGGCATCGAGTACCGCGATCGCGTCAGCTACCGCACGTTCCTGCGAGTACGCACCGGGATCGGTGGGGACGTCAGACGGGGGATAGCCGCGGGCCGAGTAGGTGATGCACCGGTGAGTGCGGGAGAAGTGCCGCACCTGCGGTTCCCAGCTGCAGTGATCGCCCGCGAACTCGTGCACGAACAGGATGGGGAACCCCGTCCCGGTCTCCTCGACATGCAACTGAACGCCGTCGTCCGTCTCGATCTTCGGCACGAAACCTCCCATTGCAGGTTGGTATACCAAATGATATACCAGATGTGTCCGGCGTTACACACCCACCTCACGACCACCAGCGCCACGGCCAACTCAACACCACCGGCGCTGCAGCCGACCTACGACCACCGGCCCTACCGAGGACACAAGACCACCGGCTTGGACGCGCCGGTCATTTCCGCACCGCGACACGCCCACCATCGTCCCAGCCACAACGAGAAGCAGGCACAGCGAAGATGGTGGCCGCGTGGTGCGGTGCGGAAATGACCGGCTCCCGGCGACCAAGCCCTGCCGAGCGGAGCGAGGCCTAATGAAAACCGCTGATCGGGTTGTGCAGGAACTTCCGTGGAAGTGGCGCGCGCAGGGGATGATCTTCCTGGTCGGCGGGCTGGGGTTCATGTTCGACGCGTGGGACGTCACGCTGAACGGGTTCCTGATCCCGTTGGTGTCCGACGAGTGGGACCTCACCAAGACGCAGGGCGCCTGGGTCGGCACGGCCAACCTGATCGGCATGGCGATCGGCGCCTTCGTGTGGGGCGGGATCGCCGACAGCATCGGCCGCAAACGTGCGTTCAGCGCGACTTTGCTGATGTTCTCGGTGTTCTCGGTCGCCGGGGCGCTCTCACCGGACATCGTCACCTTCTGTGTGTTCCGGTTCCTGGCCGGGCTCGGTCTCGGCGGCTGCATCCCGGTGGACTACGCGCTGGTCGGCGAGTTCACGCCAGCGAAGGTACGCGGGCGCGTGCTTACCGCGATGGATATCTGGTGGCCGGTCGGCGCGACCCTCTGTGGTGTCGTTTCCACTGCGCTGCAACCGAACTGGCGAGCGATGCTGCTCGTGATGGTGCTGCCGGCGTTGCTGCTGTTCTGGGTGCGGCTGTCCGTGCCGGAGTCGCCGATGTACCTCGTGCGTCGTGGCCGGGACGCTGAAGCCCGTGCGGTCATTGACAATCTCGTGGCCCGGACCGGTGCGACCGTTGAGCCGTGGGAACTTCCACCGCCGGAACGGATGCCACGCCTGTCCGCGGCCACAATGGTCTCGCAGCTGAAAGACCTGTGGCGATACAGCGCGCGGATCACGTCGGTCTCGTGGGCCTTGTTCCTCACGGTGTTCCTGCTGTACTACGGCGCTTTGACTTGGCTGCCAACGATTCTGAAGAGCCAGGGCTACGGCAACTACGCGGCCTTCATGGTCACCACGTTGATGACCGCCGTCGGGATCGTCGGCGTCGTCGTGTCCGCGTGGCTGGTGGACGTGGTCGGCCGCAAGTGGGTGATCGGCCTCAGTGGACCGCTGTCGGCGCTGGCCATGGTGATCTTCGCGCTGCGGCTGGACATCCCCTCGGCGGCGAAGCTGTGGATCGGGGTGTTCGGGTTCGTCATCGAACTGACCATCCCCGCCCTGTACGCGTACGTCTCCGAGCTGTACCCAACCCGGTTGCGCGCCAGTGGCTTCGGCTGGTCGTCGACCATCAGCCGGATCGGCGCCGGGTTCGTCCCGTTGATCTTCGGCTCCCTGCTGTGGCCGTACTTCGGCCTGCCCGTCACGTTCCTGATCATCGGCGTCCTCGCCACGCTCGCCGCAGTGTGGATGGCCATCGCCGCCCCAGAGACCAAAGGCCGCGAACTCGACGAACTTCGCGACCCCATCACCCAGCCAACCGCCCCCTGACCCACCCTGTGGATAACTCCCGATCACACCCCGAGAAATGTCCGCCCTCCCCGCTAGTGTTGTTTTTAGGGGTTCCCCCTGGGAGGGGACGCCCGTTGCGGCGTGGGCTTTTGGTGTGGCGGGGATTGGTGGGCTTGCCACGGGATGACTTCCGGGACGGCTTTGCGGCGGGCCGGATTTGCGGAGGCCGAGATTGTCGAGGGTGATCTGTCGGGCCCGGAGTTTCGAGGGCCGGGGCCTACGGATGGCTGTCAGGCTGGAGTTTCGAGGTCTGGGGGGCTGACGGATAGCTGCTGGGCGGGGTTGGCGGGTGACTGTCGGGGCCGGAGCTGCGAAGGACGGGGCTGACCGATGGCTGCCAGCGCCGGAGCTACGAAGGCGGGGTTGACAGGTGGTCTGGCGGGGCCAGAGCTGAGAGGGCTGAGGTTGACGAGGGCCTGTCAGGGAACGGGGGTTTCGAGGGCCGAGGTTGTCGAGGTGGCCTGGCGGGGTCGGGGTTTGTTGTGGGGACGGCGGGTGGCGTGGGAGGGGGTTCGTGGGATGCCCTGGCGTCGGGAGGGAGTGGCTGAGGGACGCCTTGGCTTGGAAGCCCAGCGATCCCGTGGGGGCTCCGGCGGCGGCGGATGCCTGTGTCGCGGGATGGTTCGCCACGCAGTGGAGCTGGTACGGCGGCGCGTGATGCTGGCCATGGCGGCGGGTTGCCGCGACATGGGATTGCTGCGAACTGGGATGGGTGCGGGCGGGGTCATGGCATGGACAGCCGCCGCAGCACACGCGAGTGGGGGCAGGGGTGAGATAGGCGCAGGGGTGAAATGAGCGAAGCCGGCCTGCCGGGGATGGGCGGGCCGGGGTGAGCTGGTGACGGCGGGGCTCGGGTGGAGTCAGTCGAGGTGGGTGGTGCCCATGATGTGGTTGTAGGTGGCTTTGGCGGCCGCGTCGGCGTCTTTCTGGCGGAGGGCCTCGATGATCACGGCGTGCTCCTCCACGGACTCCGCGTGGGTGCGGGTGACACGGGGGCCGCCGCGCAGGGCCTGCCACAGCAACCTCATGATCGACACGAGCAGGGGGCTGTGCGCGTACTCGTAGAGGGTGAAGTGGAACTCGCGGTTGAGTTCGGGGTAGCAGTTGTCCTCTTCGGCCAGTTTGCGCATCTGCTCGTTGAGGTCCGTGAGCTTGGTGATGCCGGCGTCGTCTATGCGGGGTGCCGCCAGTTCCGCGCCGAGGGCCTCCAGGGCCGCGCGGATGCGGTAGTTCTCCTCGGTCGAGCCCGAATCCGCTTCGACGACCGTGAACCCCCGGTGGGCATCGCCGACGACGAGGCCTTCCGACTCCAGCCGGCGCATGGCCTCGCGGACCGGGGTCTGACTCACGTGGAAGCGGGCGGCGAGGTCGCGTTGCCGCAGCTGCTTGCCGGCCGGCAGCTCGCCGGTGATGATCAGCTCCCGGATCAGCGCGACCACCATGTCGGTCTTGCTGACGTAGTTGAGCGTCGGCTCTGTCATCTGGTCCCCTCTTCTGTCAGACCGCGAACTCGCTCGGCGGTCAATGGCAGCCGGCCCACTGATCCGGCCATGCCCAGTGCGTCCCGGACCGCCCCCGCGATCGCGGCACCTGCTGCGGTGAGCCCGCCTTCCCCCGCTCCTTTGACCCCCAACGGGTTGCCGGGGGCCGGCGCGTCCTCCGCCAGGAGGATGTCGACCTTCGGCAGCTCCGCCGCGGTCGGGAGAAGGTAGTCCATGAACGTCACCGCCTGTGGTTGCCCGGCCTCGTCGTACCGGAACTCCTCCAGCAGAGCACCACCGACGCCTTGGGCGACACCACCGACCAGCTGACCTTCCACCAGCGTGGGGTTGATCGCCCGACCGATCTCGTAGGCTACGAGATAACGCAATACTTGGACTAGACCAGTCCCGCGATCAATCTCGGTCACCGTGACGTGCACGCCGTACGGATAGGTCATGTGCTCGACCTCGAACCGGCGCTGAGCTGCGAGTCCAGCGGGTTCATCGGGCCCGAGCCAGGGGCTGCCGGGACGGCAGGCCCGCGCGATCTGTCCAAGCGAAACGCTGGTCCCGGGGGCGCCGACGACGCCGATCGTGCCGGCGCGCACCTCGAGGTCGTCCTCGGACACCTCCAGCATCCGGGACGCCATCTGGATCGCGCGTTCCCGCACCGCCAGCGTGGCCCGGTGCACGGCGCTGCCACCGACGACTGTGGACCGTGACGCCCACGAGCCTCCGCCGAACGGCTGCAGCATGGTGTCGCCGTTCACAACGGTGACCACGGCCGGGTCCACATCCAGCACAGAACCGGCGATCTGGGCGAGAACGGTCTCGATGCCTTGCCCCAGCGACGTTCCACCTGAGTAGACCTGCACGCCGCCGGACGCGCTGATCGACACGTCGGCGGTCTCCTGCGGCCCGAGACCGCTCTTCTCCAGGAACATCGCCACGCCCAGACCGGCCTGCCGGCCCGAGGCCCGCAGCGAGTCCACGAGGGAGAGGTACCCGAGCCGCTTGGCCTCGGCCATCGCGTTGTCCAGCAGACCCACGTAGTCCCCGGAGTCCAGCACGACATCGGTGCCGAGCGTGCTCATCTCACGGGTGTGCGGGAACTCGGTGACCAGGTTGCGGCGCCGCAGTGAGACCCGGTCCATGCCCATCCGGTCGGCGGCGACGTCCAGCAGTTGCTCCCGTACCACGGTTCCCTCGAACCGGCCAGGTGCGCGGTAGGTGCCACATGGAGTTTTGTTCGTGAGAACAACCTTGATCCGGCCTTGGTAGGCGGGTACGAGGTACGGGCCGGGCAGCATGGCGATCGTCAGCTCCGGCACGATGATCCCGTGCGTACGCGCGTAGGCGCCGTTGTCGTGCAGCACGTCGTCCTTGAGCGCCAGCAGCATGCCGTCGGCGTCGAACGCGGCCGCGATCTTGTGCCGCTGCTGGCGGGAGTGGTTCACCGCGACGAGGTGCTCGCCGCGGTCCTCGACCCACTTGACCGGCCGTTTCTCCGTGCGCGCGAGCCACGGGACGAGGAAGTCCTCGGGGTAGAACTCGCCGCGCACGCCGAACCCGCCGCCGGCGTCCATCGCGTGCACGCGGATCTCGGTCTCGTCCATCCCGAGCATCGCGGCCAGCACGTCGCGGTTGAACACCGGCACCTTTGTCATGCCGTAGATCTGCAGCGCGCCGGTCGCGGTGTCCACATCGGCCAATAGTGCCCTAGGTTCCATGGGTACCGCACTGTGCCGTCCCACCTCGAACTCAAGCTCCACAACATGTTCGGCGGCCGCGAACGCGGTGTCGACGTCCCCGTAGCCGAGTTCGAAGGCGGCGGCGACCTCACCGTCGGCACTGTCCACAGCGGCCGTGAGCTCGTCGATCTCGATCGACACCAGCTCGGCGGCGTCCTCGGCGGTGTAGGGATCCTCAGCCAGAACAACGGCGACGGGCTCGCCGACGTACCTGACCGTGTCGGCGGCGAGCACCGGTTGAAGGTACTCGTCCAGCTTGATGTTCTGGACCAGCAGGCGCACCGGGATCCGGAGTCCGGGCGGCAGGTCCGCGGCGGTGACAATCCGGACGACACCGTCTACTTCGGACGCTTTGGTAGTGTCAATCGACCGGATGGCGCCATGGGCGAGCGGCGAACGCACGATGCGGGCCCACAGCTGACCGATCCTGTCCTGGTCGTCGCCGAACCGGCCAAGACCGCGCAGCAGCCGTGGGTCCTCCTTGCGTGGCGCGCGCTCGCCGATCATCCGGCTCGTTCCTCGGCCACCTGCCGGACCGCCTCGACGATCCCCTGGTACCCGGTGCACCGGCAGAGGTTCGAGGCCATCACTTCGCGCACTTCGGACTCTTCGGGCACACCGTCGCGTTCGGACAGGTACGCCTCGCTCAGCATCAGGAACCCCGGGGTGCAGAACCCGCACTGCAACCCGTGGCAACGGCTGAAGGCCTGTTGCAGGTCGGAAAGCCGATCGCCGTCGGCAAGCCCTTCGACAGTCCGGACCTCGCAGCCGTCGGCCTGCACACCGAAGATCAAACACGCACGGACCGGTTCGCCATCGAGCAGAACCGTGCAGGCACCGCAGATTCCGTGCTCGCAACCGATGTGCGTGCCCGTGTAGCCGAGGTCGTGCCGCAGGACATCGGCGAGAGTTCGCCGCGACTCGACGACGATCTCGTGCTCCTTGCCGTTGACCGACAGCGCGATCAGGTGGATGTCCTTCATGTCAGCACGTCCTCCGGCCGGACAGGGATGTGGTCGATCTGGATGCCCTTGTGCGCCAGGGCGTCGTTCACCGCGTTGAGCACCGCGGCCGGCGCGCCGATCGTCCCGCCCTCGCCCATGCCCTTGGAGCCGTTCTCGCTGAACTGCGATGGCGTCTCCAGGTGGTGGATCTCGATCGGGCAGATCTCGGTGGCGGTCGGCACGAGGTAGTCCACGAAGGAGCCGGTCAGCAGATTTCCGTCCTCG
>CBIMJO010000588.1:0-6427 GCA_966244135.1 uncultured Actinocrispum sp.
CTGCTCGATCACGTTGGCAGCCACCACAAGCTGATTTGGTGGGGCCAGCGGCTGCTGGAGAAGATGACCGTGCGGACGCTCGGCGACTACCAGACCCGCCGACCGCTACCACTGGTGCAGGAGGCCGGGTTCGTCATCGAAGAGTCGCAACGCCTGAAGGCAGGTACGGTCGAACGCCTCGCCGCCCGCAAACCCAACTGACCTCCCACCCGGACTCGACCATCCTCAACGGACCCATCGCCCGACCACCCTCCCTCACCCAACCTGCGCATGTCTCGCGTTCCCCAAGGCGTGTCTCACGTTCTTCCTGGATGTGTCGCGTTCATCCCCAAGAAAGGTCCGATGATTCGCAGCTTCCGAGCCGCCCGCGGACCGTGAGAGCGCGACCGCACGGCAGGCGATCAAGGCCCGCCTGACCGGCCACCTGAGACAGAGGTTCACATCTTTGTTTTTAATGACACAAGAAGACACTCCGTGGTGAAGTTTCTTTCGGCGGACATTTTATTGCGGGTGTTTATCGGTAAAGCTACGATGCCGGGAAACCTCCGATGACTGTCGACAAGGAAGTTGACCATGGAGATTTCCCGCCGATCCCTGCTCACATCGGCGCTGGCAGCGACCGCTGCCGGTGCTTTCACCACCGAGACCGCTTCGGCCGCCAGCCCGCCCGGCGATGTGGTCGGCAAGATCACCGTCGGGTACCAGGGGTGGTTCGCCTGTCCCGGCGATGGTGCGCCCATCAACGGGTGGTGGCACTGGAGCCAGAACTGGTCCCAGCCACCATCACCGGGCAACACCGCGATCAAAAGCTGGCCCGATATGCGTGATTACAGCCGGGGTTTCCAGACCGCGTACGGCAACCTCGGCAACGGTCAGCCAGCCACACTGTTCTCCTCGTACGACCAGCAGACCGTGAATGTCCACTTTGGCTGGATGCAACAGAACGGTTGCGACACAGCGGCTTTACAGCGGTTCAACCCCACCGGCGGCGAAGGCCCGACGCGCGACGCGATGGCCGCCAAGGTGCGCAGCGCGGCCGAGGCCACCGGACGCAAGTTCTACATCATGTATGACGTGTCCGGCTGGACGAACATGCAGGCGGAGATCAAGGCGGACTGGACGAACAAGATGGCCGCGCACACGTCCTCGTCCGCCTACGCCCGGCAGAACGGCAAACCGGTGGTCGGCATCTGGGGCTTCGGCTTCAACGACGGCAACCACCCGTGGGACGCGAACACCTGCCTGGACGTGATCAACTGGTTCAAGGGCCGAGGGTGCTATGTGATGGGCGGGGTGCCCACCTGGTGGCGCAGTGGCACGAGCGACTCCCGCGCGGGATTCCTCAACGTGTACCACGCGTTCAACATGATCTCGCCGTGGATGGTCGGCCGGATCAGCGATCCGGCCGGCTCGGACTCGTTCTACACCAACGCGAACGTCGGCGACCAGGCCGACTGCAACGCCAACGGCATCGACTACCAGCCCTGCGCGCTGCCCGGCGATCTCCAGTTGCGCCAGCGCAGGCACGGCGACTTCATGTGGCGCCAGTTCTACAACATGGTCCGCGTTGGCGCGCAGGGCATCTACATCTCGATGTTCGACGAGTTCAACGAGGGCAACCAGATCGCCAAGACCGCGGAGAACGGCGGCATGGTCCCGGCCGGGTCCGGCGTTCTCGCGCTCGACGAGGACGGTACTGGTTGTTCGTCGGACTACTACCTGCGACTCACCGCGGACGGCGGCCGGATGCTCAAGGGGCAGCTGGCCTTGACGCCCAACCGGCCGACTCAGCCGAACGGCGGTTCCCCGAGTCCAACCGGGACAGTCAGCTTACGGGCTCGCGCCAACGGCAGATATGTCAACGCCACCAACGCGTTGATCGCGAGCAGCACGGCAGTGGGCACTGCGGAACAGTTCGACCTGATCGACCGCGGCGGCGGCAATGTCGCGCTCACGGCCCGGGCCAACAACCAGTATGTCTGCGCGGAGAACGCGGGCGCCGAGCCGTTGATCGCGAACCGTGCCGCGATCGGCGCGTGGGAGACCTTCCAGCTGATCCGCAACGGCGACGGCACGGTGAGCTTGCGCGCCCAGGCCAACAACAACTACGTGTGCGCCGACAACGCCGGCGTCCAGCCCCTGATCGCCAACCGTCAGGCGATCGGCGCGTGGGAACAGTTCGACCTGATCAACAACTGAACCTCGAACACTCCACAAAGGACCCCCTGCACCTGCGAGGAGACCAGTGAAGATCTTCTTCTGCGCTGCGGCCGTCTTGACCGCGTTGCTCGCCCCGCCCGCCGCGACCCAAGCCGCGGACACCTGGACCGGGACCTGGAGTGCGTCCCCACAGAGCAGCGGCACCACCTTCAACCAGCAAACCCTGCGCCAGATCGTGCACACGAGCATCGGCGGCAACGCCGCCCGCGTGCAGATCTCCAATGTCTTCGGCAGTTCTCCGCTGTCCATCAGAGACGTCCACATCGGACAACGCAGCTCCGGCTCGGGTATCGTCGCCGGAACCGACCGGACGGTCACGTTCGGCGGATCGACGAATGCGACCATTCCCGCCGGTGGCAAGGCGATCAGCGACGCGGCGAACCTCACCATCCCGGCAGACAGCGACATCGCCGTGAGCATGTTCCTGCCCAGCCCCACCGGCCCGGCCACCAGCCACCAGACCGGGCTGCAGACCAACTACATCGCTTCCGGTGACGTCAGCGGCAATGCGTCCCTGCCCGGCGCCCAGACCACTGGCAGCTATTACTTTCTAGCCAACCTCGACGTCCAGAACCCCGCCACGCAAGGCGCTGTCGTCACGCTCGGCGCGTCCATAACGGACGGTGTGGCCTCACGCGGAGACGTGAACCGCCGCTGGCCCAACGACCTGGCGACTCGGCTGCGCGGGTCGGGGCGGTCGATCGGTGTGCTCAACCAGGGCATCAGCGGCAACCGCCTGCTCGCTGATGGGGCCGGGCAGAGCGCGCCGAACAGGTTCGCGCGGGATGTCCTCGGGCAGCCCGGTGTGCGCTGGGTGATCTTCTCCGACGACCCGATCAACGACCTGACGTCCGGCGCCACGGACGCCAACCAGTTGATCACCGCGATGAAGGGCCTGATCGACCGCGCTCACCAGGCCGGGATCAAGTTCCTGTGCTCGACGCTGACCCCGTTCAACGGCTGGGGCGGCTGGAACCAGGCTGGGGAGAACGCACGCGGCGCGATCAACGCGTTCATCCGCGGCCCCAGCAGCGGCTGTGATGGCGTTGTCGACCAGGACAACGCGACTCACGACCCGGCGAACCCGATCCGGTTCCGGCCCGCCTACGACGCCGGGGATCACTTGCACCCCAACGAGGCCGGGCTGCAGGCGATCGCCGATGCCGTGAACCTGGCGCTGTTCTCGGCCAGCACGCCGGTGATCAGCTTGCGAGCGCACGCGAACGGCAAGTACGTGACCGCGGACAACGCGGGCGCGGACCCATTGATCGCCAACCGCACCGCGATCGGCCCCTGGGAACAGTTCGACCAGCTCGACGCGGGCAACGGCATGATCGTCCTGCGCGCCCACGCCAACAACCTGATCGTCACCGGAAACGACCCGCTGACAGCCGACCGCACGACGGTCAGCGCAGCGGAGACCTTCCAGTTAGTGCGCGATCCGGACGGAAGCGTCTCGCTGAAGGTCAACGATCGTTATGTGTGCGCGGAAAACGCCGGCGCTCAGCCATTGGTCGCCAACCGCACGGCGATCGGCGCCTGGGAGGAGTTCGACCTGATTGTTCAGCCGTAGCCGCTGGACGTCGAATCGCCGAGGATGGGCCCGGTCGCTTCGGCCGGGCCTTTCTCGTTGGCGCCACGGGTGTTGAGCCACCTGGCTGTTTCACGCTTGTTTCATATGTAGGCAGGTTCAGCCTTGACGAATGGTGTTTGGCCGTTGTGTCATGAGCCACACGAGGAAACTAAGTTTCACTTTGTTTCACGATCGTGCGGAGATTGCTCCCTACCCTGCAAGGAGCGTCATGCGATCAACGACGACCGTGCGGTGGCGCATAGCCGCTGCCGCGACCGTGCTAGTCGGCACGTACCTCGCCACGCCCGCGCTGGCGGCCACCACCGCGAGCGTGTGGCTCACCACTGCTGATCGGTCCAACCTGTTGCGGCAACAGGGGAACGTCACGTTCGGGACCGGTGGCAGCGGGCCCGTGATCACCGTGAACCCGAACGCCACCTTCCAGTCGATGGTGGGCTTCGGCGCGTCGCTCACCGACGCGGCCGCATGGAACATCTGGAACTCGCCACAGCGCGACGGGATCATGAACGCGCTGTTCAACCCGTCGAGCGGGGTCGGCCTGAGCTGGCTGCGCCAACCCATCGGCGCGACCGATTTCTCGCGCAGTTTCTACACTTACGACGATGGCGCCGCCGACCCGGCCCTGTCCCGGTTCTCCGTCGCCCACGACGACGCGTACATCCTGCCGTTGGTGCGGCAGGCCAAGTCCTTGAACCCCAACCTGTCCATTATGGCCACTCCGTGGAGCGCGCCGGCGTGGATGAAGACGAGCAACAACCTGATCGGCGGGTCGTTGCAGGATGGCCAGATCGGGGTGTACGCGGACTATCTCGTCAAGTTCGCGCAGGCGTACGGGACCGCGGGCGCGCCGATCTCGTCCATGAGCGTGCAGAACGAGCCGAACTACTCCCCGCCCGGTTATCCCGGCATGCCGATGACCGCGAGCCAACAGGTGAACATCATCAACAACCTGGCGCCGAAGCTGCGGTCCGCCGGTCTGAGCACCAAACTCCTTGGCTACGACCACAACTGGGACGACACCAGCTACCCGCAGACCGTGAACAACGGCGGAGGCTCGAACGTGGTCGGCTCAGCATGGCACTGCTACGGCGGCAACCCAAGTGGACAGTCCACGGTGCACAATGCGCAGCCGGGCAAGGAGATCTTCTTCACCGAGTGCTCCGGCACGTCCTCCGGCGATGACGTCAGCACGTTCCGCGACTCGTTGCGGTGGCAGGGAATGAACCTCGCCATCGGCGCCACCCGCAACTGGGCCCGGACCGTGACGATCTGGAACATGGCGCTGAACGCCAGCCATGGCCCGGTGATCGGCAGCTGCGGTAACTGCATGGGCGTCGTCACGACGAATGGCAACAGCGTCACCTACAACGCCGAATACTACGTGCTGGGCCATTTGAGCAAGTTCGTCAAGCCCGGGGCCGTACGGATCGACTCGACCGGCTTCGGCGAGGGCGGCATCCAGAACGTCGCGTTCCGCAACCCGGATGGCACGATCGTGCTCGTGGCCATCAACTCCGGTGGTACGCAGAACTTCCAGGTCTCCTACGGTGGCCAGTCGTTCGGCTACCAGCTTCCGGGTGGCGCGATGGCGACGTTCACCTGGCCGGGTTCCGGCGGCAGCACTCCCCCGACCGGCCGGACCGGCGCGATCACCGGGCTCGGCGGCAAGTGCCTGGACGTCACCGGTGGTTCGACCACCAACGGCAACCTGCCGCAGATGTGGTCGTGCACCTCTGGTCCGAACCAGCAGTGGACCGTGTCCACCGACGGCACGATCCGCGGTCTGGGCAAGTGCCTTGATGTGACAGGCAATGGGACGGCGGACGGCACAGCTGTCCAGCTGTGGGACTGTTTCGGTGGCGGGAATCAGCAGTGGACATATTCGGCGGCCGGTGACCTGGTGAACGTCGGCAGCCAGAAATGTCTTGATGTGAAGGACCGCAGCACCGCGGATGGCGCTAAACTCCAGATCTGGACTTGTACGGGCGCGTCGAACCAGAAGTGGACGGTGCCCGCGTGAAGTTCCTGGCAGTAGCCACAATCGTCCTGGCCGTGACCGGGGTGACCGTAACCGGCGCCTCGGCCGCGGCCAGCGGCCAGATCACCGGCATCGGCGGCAAATGCGCCGACGTCACGAACGGTTCCCTGGCCAACGGAACACGGATCCAGCTGTGGACGTGCAACGGTGGCGCGGCGCAGCAGTGGACCGTCCGCGACGACGGATCCATCACGGCCCTGGGCAAATGCCTCAACGCGGCGGGAACTGCCAATGGCGCGGCCGTGCAGATCTTTGACTGCAACGGTTCCACCGCTCAGCAGTGGACGGCCTCGTCGGGGCGGCTGCTCAACGCGGCGGCCCAGAAGTGCCTGGACGCAACGGGAGTCTCCAGCGCGGACGGCACGAAACTCCAGCTCTGGTCGTGTTCCTCGGGCGCGAACCAGCAATGGACCCTGCCCGCTTCCTCCGGCGGCCCCGGCCTTTGTCCTCAGGGCCCGTTCGGCAACCCCTTGCCCTCACCGAACCTGACCGCCACGAAGATCAAGGACGGCTTCAACTTCCTCGAGGGTCCGACCTGGGACGCGGCCACCCAGACATTGCTGCTGACCAACATG
>CBIMJO010000589.1:0-6422 GCA_966244135.1 uncultured Actinocrispum sp.
AGGCCCGGCCGGTGGGCAACTGGGAGATCTCGGAGTCGGCGCGGAACCGGCTGCATGTCCGGTCGACCTCAGCCAGCCAGGACCGCAGCAACTCGTCCGCCCGATCCAGGCCGGCCGGATCGGTCAGCACGACCGAAGCCGTCGTGCCCAGCGCGGGGAAGCTGGTCCGGTTCACGAGGCGCCGGAGCTCCCATGCGACCTCCCGCCCGACCCGGCTCGTGGCGGCCGGGCGGGCGCCTGCAGCCCGTCGTCCGGTTGCAGCTGGTCCTGCGGTTGTACCGACGTCTGTGACGGGTCGTTGCCGGGAGTGGTCGAGGCGAGCGCGACGGTGACGCCGCCGATCGCGGCCGCGCCGACGAAGACGGCGACGGTGGTGACGATCGTGGCCTTGCGCCGTCCCTCAGTGCGATAGGCCTGCCGGCCAGACAGCGTGGGGTCCATTGCCACAGTCTCGCTCTGGTCGCTGTGAACTGCCTGTGTACTAGCTGTCAGCCACCGACAGCTAGCTGTTGGTGGCTGACAACTTGTTGGTGACAACGGGTTTCCGGGCTACTTCAGCGGGAGCACAAAGGTGTTCGGCGGCCGGAAGGTGAACTCGAGCTGGTCGATCGGCACGACGACCTCACCACCGTCGGCCTTCTTGCAGGTGAACGCGCCCTCGATCTTGATCTTGACGTCGTCCTTGTCGAAGGGGACCTCGAAGCCGGAGGCGGTCGGCTTCCAGCCGGGTGCAGGTTCCTTGATCTTCAGCGTGCAGCCCTTGAAGTTGTCACCGCCCTTGATCGTGACGATGACCTTCTTGTTGGTGCTGTCGTACTCGAGCGTGTAGTCGGCGATCTTTCCGGCGCACAGCACCTTGCCCGGTGCGGGCTCCGCCGCGCGCCGCTCCGGAGTGACGTCGTCGGCGAGGCAGAAGGTGGCCTCGACGGGCCCCGGGTCGGTCAACTCCGACAAGCCCTGCTTGGCCGGTGGTTGCAGGCGGTGCCAGTAGACCTGGAGGCTGGGGCCGTAGATCACGATGTTGCCGTCGGGCTGGACGACGAACAGGTTGGCGGCCGTGCCGTACGTGGCGGTCTGCCACAACGGCGTCCCGTTGGCGCGGTAGACGACGAAGTTGCCATCGGTCTGGAAGGCCGCATACGCATTGGGGTTGCCGTACGTGTGCGTGTGCCAGAGCGCCTGGTTCGACTGGTTGTAGAGCACCAGGTTGCCGTCGGTCTGCATGGCCAGCCGGTAGGCGCCGTTGCCGGACTGCAGGACCTGGCCTGGGGTGAGGAGCTGACCACGGATCAGCCGGTCCGGCCCGGTCGCAGGCGGCGGCGGTGCCGGGTGGCGCACGAACAGCATCCGGTTCGGGCTGCCCGGTCCCGCGTTGCCGACGATTCCGCCGGTCGAGTCCGCGTAGAGGGTGTCGGCGACCTGCTGCGGGGTCAGTGCGGGGTTCGCGCCCAGCACGAGCGCCGCGGCACCGGCCACGTGCGGGGCTGCCATGGATGTGCCGGTGCCCAGGGCATAGGCGTTGTCACTGGCGATTCCCGCCGAGGTGATGTCCACGCCTGGGGCGAAGATGTCCGTGCAGGGACCGTAGTTGGAGAAGGACGCGCGCACGTCGGTGCGGTCGGTGGCGTTGACCGTGATCGCCTCGCCGGTCCGCGCCGGGCTGAAACCGCAGGCGTCGGCATTGGAGTTGCCGGACGAGATGGCATAGACAACGCCGTCCGCGATCGATGCGCGGACCGCGTTCTCCAGGACCGGCACGGGGGTGTTGACCCCGAGGCTCATGTTCGCGACCGCAGGGCCGCTGACGTGGTCACCGGTGACCCAGTCGACACCGGCCAGGATGGTGGCCAGACTGCCATTCCCGGTGCAGTCCAGCACTTTCACCGCGGTGAGGGACACCTGCTTGGCGACTCCGGTGGAAGCCCCGCCGACGGTCCCGGCGACGTGCGTACCGTGCCCATAGCAGTCGGTGTTCGGGCCGCCGACCGTGTTCACGCCGAAGACCGCCCGGCCGCCGAATTCCTGATGCGTGACACGGATACCGGTGTCGATGATGTACGCGCGGACGTTGGCCGCGGTGTTCGGGTAGGTGTAGCTGCTGAACAGCGGCCGCAGGCGCTGGTCGATGCGGTCCAGGCCCCACGACGGCGGGTTGAACTGGGTAGCGGTGACTGAAGCGGTGACGTTCTGCTGCACCTGGAGGACCGCGGGGTCGGCTGCCAGTTTGCGGGCGGCGGCCTCGCTCATCGTGGCCGCGAACCCGTGCAGGGCGTGCTGGTAGGTGCGGGAAACGGTGCCACCGTACTTCCCGGCCAGGGACTGGGATTTCAGTGCGGCGCCGGCTTTGAGCTCGACGACGTAGCTGTCCTTGATCGCGGTCGGCGCGTTGCTGCCGAGGATCCGGCCTTCGGCGGCGACGGCCGGTGGGGCGAACAGCGCGACCAGTGCCGCGGCCAGTCCGAGACCGGCTGACCATCGAACCTGAGTCATCAGGACCTTTCCCTTCGGAGTAAGGCTTTCCGGTCGAACGGCCCAGGCGCGTCGGACGAATGCCCTGTGGTTCGGGGATATCCGGCGCGCCGAGGCAGCCGGGGACGGTATGAGCCGGACCTGAATTCGCGCTGATTGCCGGCTGATTGGACCGAACCATCCGGGCGGGCGGGGCGAATAGCAGAGGATGGCGACGAGAACAGGGGTGTGGGCGTGCGCTTCCGTCTGCTGGGGACGCTGGAAGTGTGGGACGGCGCCGCGTGGTCGGCGATCCGGTCGGCGCAGCAGCGAACCGTACTGGCGGTACTGCTGATCGAGGCGGGCCGGATCGTGACCACCGACCGCCTGGTGGACGAGATCTGGGGCGAGCGTCCACCTAGGACCGCGCTGAATGCCCTGCAAGGCTCCGTCATGCGGTTGCGTCAGCTGATCGGCGGGCATCGGCCGGGCCCGCTTCGCACTGTGCGACACGGTTATCAATTGCTCGCCGGTGACGAAGACCTGGACACCACGATGTTCGACCGGCTGGTGGCGGACGGCAGGCAGGAGCTGTCCCAGCGCCGGCCGCGGGCCGGTGCGGCGCGGCTAGCAGAGGCGCTGGCGTTGTGGCGCGGGCCCGCGCTCGCCGACGTCCCGGCCTCCCCGACCGTCGCCGCGGCCGTGCAGTGGTTCGAACAGCGCCGGCTGACCGTGGTCGAGGACCGGATCGACGCCGACCTGGAGCTGGGCAGGCACGCGGAGATCGTGGACGAGGTGTACCGTCTGGCCGCTGCGGCGCCACTGCGCGAACGGCTGCTCGCACAGCTCATGCTGGCCCTGTTCCGGTGCGGACGGCGCGGGGAGGCGCTCGCGGCCTACCTCGCGGGCCGCCGGGCGTTGCTGGAGGAGCTCGGCGTCCAGCCAGGGGAGCGATTACGCGAACTGCAGCGGATGATCCTCGCCGACGACGATGCTGTCGCCCCGGCGACGCGGGCCGTTCCGGCGCAGCTGCCCGCCGATGTTGCCGGGTTCACCGGACGAGCAAGCCACCTGCGGACACTTGACCAGTGCGCCACTGGTAGTTCGCACCTGGCCATCGTGACTCTTGGTGGCACGGCGGGAGTGGGCAAGACGGCGTTGGCGGTGCACTGGGCGCACCGGGTTCGTGACCGGTTCCCGGATGGCCAGCTGTATGTGAACCTGCGCGGGTATGCCGCCGACGCGCCGCTCCGGCCGATCGATGCGCTCGCCGGGTTCCTGCTCGCGCTGGGACTGTCCGCAGAGGACATTCCCAGCGACGAAAGCCATGCCGCGGCGGAGTTCCGCAGCCGCCTCACCGGCACCCGCACGCTGATAGTGCTGGACAACGCCAGTGACGCGAACCAGGTCCGGCCACTGCTGCCGGGAAGTAGCGGCTGCATGGTCCTGGTCACCAGCCGAGACCGGCTGCCGGGCCTGGTCGCGGTGGATGGCGCCGTCCCGGTGGCCGTGGACGTGCTCACCGAAGCCGAATCGCTGTCGCTGCTCACTGGGCTGCTCGGGGACCGGGTCGGCGCCGAACCCACGGCGGCCGCCGAACTTGCCGCTCTGTGCTGCCGCTTGCCCCTGGCGCTGCGGATCGCGGCCGCCAACCTGTCGACGCATCCCGCACGGACACTTGCCGATCAGGTGTCCAGGTTGTCACACGGAGACCGGCTGGGTGAGCTTGAGGCGGGCGGGATCCGGGCGACGATCGGCTATTCCTATGCGGCGCAACCGGAACCGGCACAGCGCGTGTTCCGCTTGCTCGGGCTGGTGCCCGGCCCTGATGTGACGGTCCCCGCCGTGGCCGCACTGGCCGGTATGACTGCGGAACACACGGCCGGTCTGCTGGATCGGCTCGCCGCCGCGCACCTGGTCACCGAGCACACATCCGGGCGCTTTGCCATGCACGATCTGCTTCGGTGCTACGCCGCCGAACGCGTCGCTGTCGGCGAGCACGACGCGGTTTGCCTTCTCCTGCACCACTATCTCGCCGCCGCGGACGCCGCCGCGCGGATGCTGTACCCGGAGAAGCTCCGCCTGCCGGTACCTCAGTGCGACGGGATGTCCTTTACCACCAATGATTCGGCCATGGCATGGCTGGATGCCGAGCGCCTCAACCTCGTCGCGGCGATCCGGTTCGCCGCGGGCCATGGGCATGCGAAGGCGGCGTACCTGCTCGCCGACACCCTCCGCGGCTACTTCGACATGAAGATGTACACAGTGGACTGGCTCGCCGCCGCGCAGACAGCGTTACAGTGCGCCGAACTGGAGCAGAACCTGTGCGGGCAGGCAGCCGCCCGGCTCAGCCTCGCCCTGCTCGACTGGAAGCAAAGCCATTATCCCCAAGCGATCGAGCACTACAGGTGCGCCCTCAGCCTCACCGACCGCGCGGGCTGGGCGGCCGGTCACGCTGCCGCGCTAGGGAATCTCGGCAAGGTGTACGCCGACCTCGGCCAGCTGGACCTGGCGGCGGAGCACTACACCAGCGCGCTGGTGATCTACCGGCGGACCGGCGACCACACGGCACAGGCGGTCACCCTCGGCAATCTGGGCGAGGTCTACCTCGGTCTCGGCCAGCCGGACGACGCCATGGCAACGCTGACCGAGGCGCTGACCCTGCACCGGCAGGTGGGGTCCCAGGGCAGCGAGTCGATCGTGCTCCGCGGGCTCGCCCTGGTACACCGCGACCTCGGTGACCCTGCGGAAGCACTACGGCTGGCCACCGAGGCCGTTGCAGTGGCCCGGGGAATCGGTGGCCAGCGGCAGCTCGCCAAGGCCCTGAACACCCTGGCGGCCCTTCACCACGACGACCGGTTCGCCACGGCCACCCACCAGGAAGCACTTGACCTCGCCCGCGACCGTAGCGACCGATATGGCGAAATCGAAGCACTCACCGGCCTGGCCACCATCAACGGGAACACCGGCTACGCCGAACAGGCCGTCGCCCTGGCCCGGCAGATCGGAGCACGAGCGCTGGAGGCCCGCGCTCTCACCACGCTCGCGCGGATCCAACCGCGGACGGCAGTCCTCGCTGCTGATCAGGGCTTGCGGGCGACGGCGCCGAGCATCCACTGCGGGCTGGATGGGTCGGCAGGGGTCGAACCGCGCCAGTCCTGAGTGGGCACGAGACCGGGTTCGACGAGGTCCAGGCCGTGGAAGAAGGCGGTCACCTCGTCGAGGCTGCGCAGGCCGGTGCCGGTCTGTTTGGTGAAGCTGCGGTACAGCTCCTGGGCCTGGCCGAGTTGAGCGGGCCGATCATCTGCGACGACGTGGGTCATGACCAGGTAGCTGCCGGACGGGAGGGCGTCGCGGAGGATCCGCACGACGTCGAACGGCCGGTCCACCTCGGTGAGGAAGTAGACGATGCCGACCATGATCAGGCCCACCGGCTGGCTGAAGTCGATCAGCCGCTCGAGGTCGGGATCGTTGAGCAGCCTGGCCGGGTCGCGCAGGTCGGCCTCGACGACCGTGGTCTGTGGGTTGTCGTCGAGCAGCGCCCGGGCGTGGGCGAGGACGGTCGGGTCGTTGTCGACGTAGACCACGCGGGCCCCGGGGGCGACCGCCTGGGCGATCTCATGCACGTTGCTGCGAGTCGGCAGCCCGGTGCCGATGTCGATGAACTGCCGGACACCCTGCTCGGCGATGAACCGCACGGCCCGGCCGAGGAACGCCCGGCTGGCCCTCGCCATGGCCGGGGTCTCCGGGGCGATGGCCATCAACTGTTCCGCGACTTCACGGTCGCAGGCGAAGTTGTCCTTGCCGCCCAGGAAGTAGTCGTAGATGCGCGCAGCACTGGGCTTGCTCTCGTCGACATCCAGCGGCAGCCGCTCCTCTTGCACGCCTGTAGACCCTACCCGGGTCGGTACTGCCGACTTGCCGATGACCTCCTCGTCGAGATATCAGCGAGAGCAAGATCGACTCTGCCGATC
>CBIMJO010000590.1:0-6421 GCA_966244135.1 uncultured Actinocrispum sp.
GGCGGGTTTTGGCTTCCTTGGGCGAGATCCGTAGCGCGTGGATCATCAACGCCACGGTGTTCGCGTAGCCGAGTTCGGTGGCGACCGACTGGCCGTTCATGTGGGCCACGAGTTCCAGCCGCGCGTGGTGGATCCGCCGGGCCTGGGCTTCGAACGCCTGCAGGGCAGCGACCATCTCTTCTTTTGTTTTATTCCAATAACTTCCGCTGCCTTGCATGATTCCATAGTACCGACCAGAGGCCGGAATTTCCGCTCCACGCAAGCCCTTCACCGATGTGGGTGACCCACCAACGCGAAGCGTCACAGACCTCGCCTTCGTGTCCTCGCCCCTCTGGGTGGCGCTGCCCGTCCGGCGAGGACAAGCCCACCCAGAAGAACCACCCTAGTGAGCCCACCCCAAAAGCTCCCGCAACCGAACAACAGCCCGGGAAAAAGAAGGCCGATCCAAAATAGCCCCAGCCAACCGCCCACCATCAACAGGCAAAGTGAAAAACCGATCCGGAAGGGTATCGTCCGCAGACGTGAGGCCCTCGCGGAGGTTGTATCGGCGCATGGCCTGCAGCCGAGCCCGCCCAGCAGCCCGAACCGATTCGGGAGTGGCAGCAACCCCAGTCACCGCACCAACAAGCTCCGCGGCGGAAGCCTCCGTCAAGTTCCGGGTCGGCGGAGCCGCGAAGATGCACACGCCCATGGCGTCATACCCACTCCACAACTCCATCAGCGAAGCCACGAGCTCCACTTTGGACGAAGTCAAACTCTCCATAGGCAACCCCTCGGAGAGCCCGGCGTTGGCGATGAACAACTCCTGACCCCACAAGGGATCGAAGTCGATGTCATGCTCCACACCGTCATACCGCGGCCCCAAGGGATGCACAGCGTAGGACAGCGCCAGCCCTTGGTTGCCACGGGGATCGAACATGCACATCTCGATCCCCTTGCAGTGCATGGCGTAGGGAACCGTGTGCCGCCCCAGCGTCCTGGCCGCCCGAGCCACCCCATCCGAAAGCACGACCCCATTCCCCGACCGCCAAACAACATCCTCGGCCAGCCGGGTCAAAGCCCCCACGTCCCCGAAACGAGGCCCCCGAGGCATCTCGCACACGAACGCCAGCACCCCAGACAGCGAGACCGGGTCAACGCCCCACCGCAGGCACCGGGTGTTCAAGTCCAGCACCGTCGACAGGTCGTCGATCCCCAGATTGGACGCGAAGGCCGCCACCGCCTGTTGGTGCAAAGGGCTGCCGTCAAAGGACTTCATGCAGTCCTGCGGGCACCCCGGGCACCCGTCCGCCAGCTGGGTCAGGTGGGAATTGAAGTCCGACGGCCCGAAGCTGAACCGCACCTGGGTCGTGCTGTAGTTGCGCACGCCGAGGTAGCCCTCGAGCCCGGCGGCCGGCCAGGCGCCGAACCCGGGCGGCTCGTACTCGGTGCGGGTCAAGGGGTTCTGCGGGATCCGGGAGGTGTATTCCTTCGTCACCCGCGCCAGTGTGATGGGGTCGGCGATGTCGGGGGCGGTCCCGCCGATGATGACGACCGCCTTGCACCGCTTGGCGCCGAACACCGCGCCCATTCTCGCAGCGGCGTAACCACGGTCGGTGACGAGACTGGCGAACCGGACCATGTTCTCGCCCGCCGGGCCGATGGCGGCCACGTGGGTCTCATCGCCATGGCGGTCCACGAGGCGGTCGGTCGTCTCGTAGGTGTCCAGGCCCCACAGGTCGCTCGCGTCGAGGATCCGGGGTTCGCCGTCCTGGATCACGACATAGCACGGGGCGGCCGAGCGGCCGGTCAGCACGATGCCGCCGTAACCGGTATCGCCCAGCGCCGGGCCGAACGGACCCTCCACTCTGGACTCCGCCACCCCGCCCGAGAGCGGGGACTTGGCGGTCAGGGTGAACCGGGTCATGGCCAGCGCACGGCGGCCGGTGCCGAACACGATCGGCTGATCGACGTGGTAGACCGGCGTCCTGGGGCGGGTCTCCAGCAGTACGTCCAGCGGCGCCGCCATCGGGGTGGTGCGGGACTCCCCCGTGGTCAGGTCGATCCGGAGCAGTCCATTTCTCATGCGTCTGCGTGAATGAGTCCCATGACCTCTCGGCTCATCGGTTCGTAGGAGTGGGTGTTGACCACCTCACCACAAACATGGAACCCGCGCATCACAACGATCCGGTCGGCCAAGGTCACCATCTCCACAAGGTCGCTGGTGATCAGCAGCACCGCGTGCCCGTCCGCGGCCAGCTGCCAGATCAGTTCGTGAAAGGCCGCCTTGGTCCGGACGTCGATCCCCACCGTCGGCTCGTCGATGATGAGGATCTCGGTGTCGGCGGCAAGCCATTTCGCGAGACTAACCTTCTGCTGGTTTCCGCCGGAGAGCTGCCCGGCAAGCTGGCCAGTACTGGACAACCGGATCCCGAGTCGTTGCACGTGATCGGCCGCGAGAGCGCGTTCCCGCTTCGCAGGCACTCCCCCGAACCTGCGCTGGATCCGGTTCCACACGGTGACCGCGATGTTCCTGGCCACCGGCTGGTCAAGGAAGAGACCCTCCTCCTTGCGGTCCTCCGGGACGTAACCGATCCGGTGGCGCTGCAACGCTTCGCGCACCGTCGAGATCCGGACCGACCGGCCGCGCACGCGAAGGTCACCCGCGGTGATCTTGGCGAAGCCGAGCAGCGCCTTGGCCAGCTCGCTGCGACCCGCGCCGACCAGCCCATACAGGCCGAGCACCTCGCCGCGGTGCAGGGACAGCGAGATGTCCTTGTGCCCCATGGCGGTGCTCACGCCATCCAGCTCCAGCACCGGTTCCGGCTCGGCCGCGGGGCGCCGCGGCAACGACACCGCCTCGTGCGCGCGACCGACCATCGCGCTGATCAGGTCCGCCCGGTCCAGCTCCGCCAACGGCACCGACTCGAGCACGGACACACCGTCACGCAACACCGTCACGGTGTCGCACAAGGCGTAGACCTCCTCGAGTTTGTGGCTGACGAACAGGATCGCGGTGCCGCTGTCGCGCAGCCGCCGGATCACGTCGAACAACCGCTCGACCTCACTCGGCGTGCTCGCGGTGGTCGGTTCGTCCAACAGCAACACCCGGCTGTCCATCGACAGCGCCTTCGCGACCTCGATCAGCTGGAGCTGGGAAACGGGCAGGCCACGGACTTTCCGGTCCGGATCGAGGTCAAGTTCCAGCAGGTCAAGGCATCGGCGCGCCTCGGCCCGGACGGCCGCGCGGTCGAGCAGGCCGCCTTTGGCCGGCAGGTGCTGCAACGCGATGTTCTCACCCACTGAGAACTCGGGCACCAGGTTGCGTTCCTGGTGCACCACGCCGACCCCGGCCCGCACCGCCGCGTGCGGCGAGTCCAATGTCACCGGCCGGCCACCGATGCTCAGCGTGCCGCCGTCCGGTTTGTGCACTCCGGTCAGGATCTTGATGAGGGTGGATTTCCCCGCGCCGTTCTCCCCGAGGAGCGCGTGCACCGACCCCGGCTCGATCCGGAGCGACGCACCGCCTAGCGCGCGCACGCCCGGGAACACCTTCACCAGGTTCTCCGCGATCAGCATCAGGCAGCCCCCTGGCGGCGGTGGGTCAGCACGACCGTGCCCAGCACGACCGCCCCGACGACGAAGTTGACCCAGCTGGGGTTGAGCGAGAACTGCGCGCGGGCCACGTCCACCAGGCGGACGATGAACGCGGCCAGCACCGTCCCAGATACCGAGACGGCCCCACCGGCCAGCGCCACCCCGCCGATGATCGGCGCCGCGAAGCTGGCCAGCAGCCAGTCGCCGCCGATGCTCTGGTTGACACCCGGCGCGGACATCAGCGTCACCACCGCGGCGACGCCGATCAGCAACCCGGACAGGCAATGCGCGAGCACGATCGAGCGGTCGTTGGAGATACCGGACAGCCTGGCCGCCAACGGGTTCCCGCCGCTGGCCAGCAGCTGCCGGCCCCAGATCGCGCGCCGCATGAACACCGCCAGCGCACCCGCGACCACCAAGGCGATGATGAACACCACCGGGATGTGCAGGATGTCCGCCTGACCGACCTCGCGCAGGCCCGGCGAGTAGTCCGAGATCGTCGACGTACCAACAAGCTGGTACTGGAGTCCGGTGAGGATGGTCATCGTCGCCAGAGTGACGATGAACCCGTTGATCCTGGTCAGCACGACCAGAAACCCATTGACCGCGCCAACAGCGGCGCCTAGAACAAGCGCACCCAGCACGGCCAGCCAGGCGGGAACACCGTTGTCCGCCATGACGATCGCACCCACCACGGCCACGAACCCGCCCAGCGCCCCGACCGACAGGTTCATCTGCCCCACGGACAACGCCACCAACTGAGCGAGTCCAATGAGGACAGGCACGGCCACATACGCGAACAGGGTCTCGATCGCCGGCCCACTGAGCAGCGAGCCATTCGAGGCGATCGCCAGCGCGATGAACCCGGCGAGCGAGATGGCCAGCAGGGTGACCTCGGTGGTCTTGAGCGTCTTCATCGGCTCGTCGCCCTCCGCTCGGTGAAGACGTGCCGGACCCGGTCCACGGACAACGCGGCCAGCAGGATCGCACCCAGCCAGATCGACAGGCTCTGCACGCTCGCGCCGAGCATCGTCAAGCCCTGCCGGACAACCTGCGTCAACGACGTGCCAAGGAACGTGCCCAGAACGGAAACAAAACCACCGGTCAGCAAAGTCCCGCCCAGCACCGGTCCCAGGAACGACGGCAGCATGAACTCCCCGCCGATCCCCGCGGTGAACGACCCACCGGTCACCGCGAGCATGAACCCGGCCAGAGCCGCCAACGCACCCGAAAGGGCGTGCGCGCCAACGATCCTGCGGTTCACCGCGATCCCGGACAGCTCGGCGGCGACCTGGTTCGAGCCCACCATCAGCATCTCCCTACCGGCCCGGGCCCGCGAGAACAGGTACCCGACGAGGATCATCGCCAGCACAGCGAAGATCGCCAGCTGCGGGATCGCGGACGACCCGCACACCGGCCCAACGCACAGGTCCGCCAACGAGTACTGCCGCAGTTCCTGCATCCCAGGCGGTTTCGTCGTGAACGCGGCGGCCTCGGTCAGCTCCGAGTACACAAGGGACACCAGCCCCAGCAACGCGAAGTCCATCGCCAGCGTCACCACGAACGAGTTCACGCCCGACGCGGTGATGATCAGCCCGGTCAGCGCACCGATTGCCGCACCCGCCACAACTCCGACGACAAGCCCTGCGTACAACGGGAAATGCCAGAGGTCATAGGACATCCCGGTGAACATCGCGCCGAACGCGGCCATCCGCCCGACGGCGATGTTGAGGTGCCCGATCGACAACACCGCCAGCTGCGAGAGCCCGACCACGGTCAACGTCGCGATATCCCGCAGCAACGGGAAAACCACGAACTGCTCGTCGAAGAACGTCGGCCGCAACGACCCGAACACGATCACCAACGCGATGATCAGCAACACCAGCCCGGTCCGCTGATCGGCCAGGATGGTCGTGACCCGGCCGCCGGAGCGCCGCACTGGCGCCGGTGCGGCCTCGACCTCGGGAGTCTCGGTCTTCACGCGATTCTCCGGTCGTCCAGGGCGTCGCGGTCCCAGGCGATACCCAGGCCCGGGGTCTCCGGGGCGATGGCGCGGCCGTCGGCGATCTCCATCTCCGCGGTGGTGATCGCGCGCAGCTGCGGGATGTGTTCGACGTAGCGGCCGTTGGGAATGGCCGCGACCAGACTGACGTGCAGCTCCATCAGGAAGTGCGGGCAAACGTCCACATTGAACGCTTCGGCCATGTGCGCGACCTTGAGCCACGGCGTGATGCCGCCGACGCGGGCGACGTCCACCTGCACCACCGAAGCCGCGCCCTGTTCCAGGTAGTTGCGGAACTGGGCGACCGAGTACATCGACTCGCCCACCGCGATCGGGATCGTCGTGGCGCGGGCCAGCCGGGCGTGGCCGCGCACATCGTCCGCCGGCATCGGTTCCTCCAGCCAGAACAGCCCGACCGGAGCGTACGCCTCGACCCGGCGCAGCGCCTCGGCGAACGTCATCGACTGGTTGGCGTCCACCATCAGGTCGAAATACGGCCCCACCACGGAACGCACCGCGGACAACCGCTCATAGTCCTCGTACGCCGAGGGTTTCCCGACCTTGACCTTGATCCCGCCCCAGCCCGCGTCCTGGGCCGCGCGGGCGCCCTTGACCAGTTCCTCTGTGGACAGATGCAGCCAGCCGCCCTCGGTGTCGTACAACGGGACCGAGGGCCGGAACCCGCCGGCGACCCGCCAGAGCGGCTCGCCGGCGCGCACACAGCGCAGGTCCCACAGGGCGGTGTCCACGGCGGCCAACGCGAGGGATGTGATCGCGCCGACCGTGGTGGCCCGGGTCGAGGCCATCAGGTCCAGCCAGATCCCCTCGATCCGCCGCGCGTCC